>CANJQI010000053.1 GCA_947476215.1 Betaproteobacteria bacterium | reverse complement strand
GTCATGCCCCAGGCATGCAGTACCCGCAGATGGTGCCGGTCAAATGCCCGTATCATGGATTCGGGTGCGGCCGCGCCGCCCACCAGCATGCACATGCCCGGCACGAGCTTCCATTGCGTGGGATGGTTTTCCAGTGCCTGTAATATGCCCGCCCAGATCGTAGGCACGCCGGCCGTAAATGTGACCTGCTCGGACTGATAAAGATCAAGCAGGCTCATGGCGTCCAAATGCGGCCCAGGCAGCACCAGCTTGCACCCCACCATCACCGCGGTAAAAGGCAATCCCCATGCGTTGACGTGAAACATAGGCACCACCGGACACAATGATGAGCTTTGACCCAGACCCAGAACATCGCCCATCGCGCACGTCATCGAATGCAACACCAGCGCCCGATGCGAATAGACCACGCCCTTGGGACTGCCGGTGGTACCCGAGGTGTAACACATGCCGGCAGCGGCGTTTTCGTCGGGCGCCGGGACCTGCATAGCCGGCGCGCCGGCGATGAACTGTTCGTAATCCTGGTACGCCGCTGCCACCGCGGCGCCGGTCAGCGGCACCACGATCACACGCTCGAATTTCGTCTTGTCCCTGAACTTCTCGTATAAAGGCAACAGAATATCGTCGACGATCAGGAAGCGGTCACCGGCGTGGTTGGCGATATAGGCGATATCATCGGGATGCAGGCGCAGGTTAAGCGTATGCAGCACGCCACCCGCGCATGGGATCGCGAAGTAGGCCTCGAGGTGTGCATAGTGGTTCCACATCAGCGTGGCTACGCGGTCGCCGGGCTTGAGCCCCGCCGCCTGCAGGGCGCCGCCAAGCGCCTGTGCACGGCGGTGAAAATCCTGGTAGGAATAGCGGTGCAACGACTTGTCGGGCAAACGCGATACGATCTGCGATGCGCCAAACAGCGTTCCCGCGCGTTCGAACAGGTGCGCGAGCGTCAACGGATAATTCATCATGGTGCCTTGCATACATCCTCCCAACGCGATCAAACTCCGACCACCCGAACAATCAAACTCAATTTATTGATCGAAGATGTAAATTGTCATCCATTGCGGGCCAACTGGGAACCCCTGCATGAAACTGATACACACCGCAAAACATCCGACCGAAGCGCATCTGATACGGGGCATGCTGGAAACAGAGGGCATAAGTGCGCTGGTCCGCGGCGATCAGCTGTACGGCGCGTACGGCGAACTTCCGGTTCTTCCCACGGTGTGGATCCTCGACGACCATGCCGCGGCGCAAGCGGATCGTCTGATCATCGATTTTCTGCGCGGTGGCGCGGCGCGCCGGTACGGTCATCTACGCTGGACATGCGCACAATGCGGCGAAGTTCTAGAAGGCCAGTTCACGGATTGCTGGAAATGCGGAACCGCCAAACCACAAGAACAATCCTAAAACGACCTCGGCAAGCCGAGCACATGCTCGCCAACATAGGACAGGATCAGATTCGTCGAGATCGGTGCCACCTGGTACAACCGTGTCTCGCGAAATTTACGTTCGACGTCATATTCGGCAGCAAATCCGTATCCGCCATGTGTCTGCACGCACACGTTGGCCGCTTCCCATGACGCATCGGCCGCCAGCAGTTTGGCCATGTTGGCCTGTGCGCCGCACGCCTGCCTGGCATCGAACATTGCCGCGGCCCTGAAACGCATCAGGTTCGCAGCCTCGACGTTGATATAGGCTCTCGCGATCGGAAACTGTATGCCCTGATTCATGCCTATCGGCCGATCGAAGACGACGCGATTCTTGGCATATGCCGTGGCCTTGTCCATGAACCAGTAGCCGTCGCCGATGCACTCGGCCGCAATCAATATGCGTTCGGCATTCAAGCCGTCGAGAATATATCGGAATCCCTTGCCCTCCTCGCCGATCAGGTTGGCGTTCGGGATCTCCAGATTATCGAAAAACACTTCGTTTGTTTCGTGATTGACCATGTTGCGGATCGGCCGCATGGTCAGCCCGGCATGGACCGCGTGGCGCATGTCAACCAGAAAAATGGACATGCCATCGGATTTCTTCGTCACCTGATCGAGCGGCGTGGTGCGCGCCAGCAATATCATCAACTCCGAATGCTGCAAGCGCGACGTCCACACCTTCTGACCATTGACGACATAACGGTCACCCTTACGTACCGCGACAGTCTTGATGCGCGTGGTATCGGTGCCGGCGCCGGGTTCCGTCACGCCCATGGCCTGCAGACGCAATTCGCCGCTCGCTATCTTCGGCAGGTACATGCGCTTCTGTTCATCGGAACCATGGCGCAGCAGCGTATTCATGTTGTACATCTGCCCATGGCAGGCGCCGGAGTTGCCCCCCGAGCGGTTGACCTCCTCCATGATCACGGAAGCCTCGGCGAGCGTCAGTCCCGAACCGCCGTATTCCTCGGGAATAAGCGCCGCCAACCAACCAGCATCGGTCAGCGCTTTGACGAACGTTTCCGGATAAGCGCGCGCCGCGTCGATTTCGCGCCAATATGTGCCGCCGTATTGTCCGCATAACGCGCGCACCGCCGCGCGCAGGTCGGCATGGTCATCATGCAGGCGTGTAGAATCATTCATGGGAGGGGTCCGTATGTGGGCAGGGTTGCTGACCTGCTCATTTTACCGCCCCAACTCCGCCAGCTTGGGTAATAGTCCACATGGTGGTTGGCCGTGTTTTCACGAATTGTGGTAGTAGACTACCGGCATCCCATTTGATTGCATAGCCGTTACGCACAGGCAATACGTTCATATGAATCACATTCCCGTTATCGGCTTGATGCTGGGCGACATGACCGGCATTGGTCCCGAGATCTGCGCAAAAGTCATGGCATCGGGCAAGCTCCGCAATGTAGCGCGCATCGTCGTAATTGGCGATGCGCGCGTATTCGACATGGGCTGCGAGGACGCCGGCGTAAAACCATTGCGGCGCATCTACGACGCCGTGGAGAAGATCGACTGGTCGCGCGACGAGATTGCGTTGCTGGATCTCGGCAACATCGATCCCGCGACCATCACGCGCGGCGAAATCTCGGCGAACTCCGGACGCCTGACCGGCGACACGCTCAAGCACATGATAGATCTCGCCCTCGACGGGAGACTCGACGGCATTTGCTTCGCGCCGCTCAACAAGGCCGCGCTGCATCGCGGTGGATGGAAGTATCCCGATGAGCATCAGATGTTCGCGGCCCTGACGCAACATACCGGTTTCTTTGGAGAAATGAATGTAATCAAGGAATTCTCCACGTTTCGCGTGACCTCGCACGTGGCGCTGAAAATCGCCGTCGGCATGATCACTCCGGAACGCATTACCTCGGCTGTCCATCTCGCGCGCACCACCTTGCGCGCCACTGGCATACACGAGCCGCGTATCGCGATCGCAGCGCTCAATCCTCATGGCGGAGAAGGCGGATTGTTTGGCGACGAAGAAATTCGCATTATCCGGCCCACGGTGGACCAGCTTCGCGGTCAGGGTATCAACTGCAGCGGCCCGGTGCCGTCCGACGTTATTTTTCTGAAGGCGCTGAAAGGCGAATACGATGGCGTGGTGATGATGTATCACGACCAGGGGCAGATCGCGACCAAGCTGATCGGCTTCAATCGCGGCGTGACGGTCACCGCAGGACTCAAGACCATATTCACCACGCCGGCGCATGGCACCGCGTTCGATATTGTCGGCAAGGGCAAGGCGGACACCGGAGCGCTTGAGTATGCGCTGCATCTTGCCGCGAAAATGGCCGCTGCGGGCCGGCAAACATCAACGGCGCCGACACCACTATAATCGTTGCAGATTGCTAGCGGAGAAAAAATGATCAAGCCACGAAACTGCATCATCGCGGGACTCGTTACCATCACATGCACAGTGGCGGAACCTTTATATGCTGCCGAGTACCCGTCCAGACCGATACGCATGCTGGTTGGGTTTGCGCCCGGCGGCGGGACGGACGTCACGGCGCGCGCCATCGCGCAGAAATTGTCGGCTTTCCTGGGGCAGCAGGTCATCGTCGACAATCGGGCCGGTGGTGCCGGCAACGCGGCTACCGAAACGCTAGTCCGGGCCAGCGCTGATGGCCATACGATATTGATGGGCACGATAGCAGCGCTCGCGATCAACCCCACGCTCTACGGGAATCTGCCGTTCGACCCTGTCAAGGACTTGGCGCCAGTCGCTCAGGCCGTCAATTCGAGCAACATACTGGTCGTGCTGAATAGCGTGCCGGCGACCTCGGTCAAGGACCTCATAGCACTGGCAAAGGCCAAGCCGGGCCAACTTAACTATGGATCGTCCGGCGTCGGCGGGACCGGACATCTGTCGGGTGTCCTGTTCGACACGCTCGCCGGAACGGTCATGACGCACGTCCCCTATCAGGGCGGCGGACCAGCCATGAACGCGCTGCTGGGTGGCCAGATCCAGTTGGTATTCGCAACAGCAGCGACCGCGGTACCGCAGATCAAGGCCGGGAAGATACGCGGCATCGCAGCCACCACGCTCGCTCGCGCATCGGTCATGCCGGAACTCCCAACCATCGCCGAATCAGGGCTGCCGGGATTTGATGCGAACAATTGGTACGGCATCGTCGTCCCGGCCCGGACGCCGAAAACGATCATCGCAAGACTCAATGCCGAAACAGTAAAAGCACTCAATGCACCCGATCTGAAAGCCCTGTTTCAGACGCAAGGGCTGGATCCCGCGCCCGGAACACCTGAGCAGTTCGGCGCTTACATCAAATCGGAAATCGCACGCTGGGCAAAGATCATCAAGGCCGCGGGTGCGAAGGCAAGCTGAACTTCGGGTCGTTGCCGAGGCGAAGTGCGGCTCAGATTTCGACCGGCAGCTCGTCGCGCGCCGACCACTCGTGCCACGAACCTATGAGGTTGCGCGCGGCCGCGCATCCGGCGTGACGCATCGTGAAGTACGCAAGTGCCGATCGCGCGCCATGGTGGGAATAGGCGACGATGTCATGGCGGGGATTGATTTTGTGACTATCCAGCAACGCCTCGATGGCATCGGCTGACTTGAAGCGTCCGTTTTCGAGGAACTGCGTCCATTCGATGTGCACCGCATGTGGCAGGTGCCCACGCCGGCGGCAACATGGCGTGTTGTCCGTGCCGCTCCACTCAAGTTCGCTGCGCACATCCAGTATGCCAATGTCCCAATTGCCGGCGCGGCGCAATACTTCATCGGCGGTAGCGAGACAACCCGAGACCAGCGCAACCGCGATTTTCTTCGGCCGCACGGTGGGAATCTCGGTGTCCTCTATGATCCGGCCGCCTTCGGCGACCCACTGCTTCAGGCCGCCATGCAACATGCGCGCTTTCTTGTGGCCCATCAGTTCGAGCATCCACAGTTCGCGCGCCGCGCGCGGACCCGTTTCGTCTTCGTAAATGATAACCGGACGTTCGCCCGTCACCCCGGCGGTGCTATAGCGATAGGCCAACGCCTGCGTGAGCGCCTTCAACCCTTCGAGCGACGTGTCCGATACGATGTCGTCATAGGTTGACAAGGGTACCGCGCCCGGAATGTGGCCGTTCTTGAAGTCCCCCGCCTTACGGGCATCAATCAGGATGCCGCCGCGCGCCATTACCGCATCGAGCTCGGACGGTTCCAGCAGGATACTGGTCGAATCCATGGGTAATCCGAATCAGAATAGCTTACTTGTCTATGCCACCCAGGCACAGATATTTGACTTCGAGAAATTCCTCAATTCCGTACTTGGAACCCTCGCGGCCCGTGCCCGACTCCTTGACGCCGCCGAACGGCGCAACCTCGGTTGAAATCATGCCGACGTTGATGCCGACCATGCCATATTCAAGCGCTTCGGCGACACGCCAGATGCGTCCGATGTCGCGGCTGTAGAAGTACGACGCGAGGCCGTATTCCGTATCGTTTGCCGCCTGTATCAGTTCCTGCTCGGTCTTGAACCGGAACAGCGGCGCGAGCGGACCAAAGGTTTCTTCGCGCGTGACTTTCATGCTGCTCGTCACGTCAGCCAGCACCGTCGGTTCGAAAAACGTACCGCCCAAGGCGTGGCGTTTGCCGCCTGTCACGATGCGCGCACCCTTGCCCAGCGCGTCGGCGATGTGCTCTTCGACCTTTTCCACCGCGCCCATGTCGATCAGCGGTCCCTGCATCACGCCCGCTTCGAATCCATTGCCGACTTTCATCGCGGCGACTTTTTCGCCGAGCTTGCGCGCGAACTCATCGTAAATTCCGTCCTGCGCGTATAAGCGATTGGCGCAGACACAGGTCTGCCCGGAGTTGCGGAACTTGGACGCCAGCGCGCCATCCACTGCGGCGTCGATGTCGGCGTCATCGAACACGATGAACGGTGCGTTCCCGCCGAGTTCGAGCGACACTTTCTTGACCGTGGTGGCGCACTGCGCCATCAGCTGCTTGCCGATTTCGGTCGACCCGGTAAAGGTGAATTTGCGCACCAGCGGATTTGACGTCAATTCCTTGCCTATGGGCCCCGAGGCCCCGGTAACAACGTTCAGTACGCCTTTGGGAACACCGGCACGCTGCGCCAGTTCGCACAGCGCCAGCGCCGAATACGGCGTGTAGCTCGCGGGCTTGATGACCATGGTGCAGCCGGCGGCCAGCGCCGGCCCGGCCTTGCGCGTGATCATGGCATTCGGAAAGTTCCACGGCGTGACCGCCGCGCACACGCCGATCGGCTGTTTGATGACCACGATGCGCTTGTCCGACTGATGTTGCGGTATGGTATCGCCGTAGACACGCCGCGCTTCTTCGGAGAACCATTCGATGAACGACGCGCCATACGCGATCTCGCCGCGCGATTCAGCAAGCGGTTTACCTTGTTCAGCCGTCATCAGGATCGCGAGGTCTTCCTGGTTTGCCATCATCAGGTCGAACCATTTACGCAATATGACCGAGCGTTCCTTGGCCGTTTTGGCGCGCCATGCCGGCCACGCGGCATTTGCCGCCTCGATGGCGCGCCGAGTTTCCGCCGACCCCAACTTGGGAACGGTGCCGATCTGCGCGCCATTCGCCGGATTGTTGACCGCCAGGGTGCTGTTGTCGTCGGCGTCCACCCACGCGCCGTCGATATAACACTGCTGGCGAAACAGGCTGGCGTCCTTGATCTGCAAGGTTTGCTTGGAGTCGGTCGACATACTGCGGTTTCCTCGAGAATTTCGGCGCGCAGTAAACTCATGCGCGGTTAACGCGGCAGTATAGCATCAGCGCTTTGCCGCTTCGGCGCCGTACCGCCCACGGGGTGCCATTCAAACTGATGTGTGAAATGACTCAAGCGGCCCACTTCGAGTCGCTCGCCTGGCACGGATAGCCCGGCGGAAGCGCAGCGTACTCCGGGGTCATCGTCCCAGACTGGGCACGCCCCCCCGCCCACGGCCGCGGGGTGTGTGACACCCCAGCCATATAGTTATTTGATGGCCACGCGCACGCCGCGCTTGACGCGGGCATTTTCATGGGGTTATAAAGAGCCATGGCGCTGGCCGTCAATCGGGTTGCAGACTGTCAACTCCTACTTGTTGCACACTTCATACACCACACATGAGGGGGTTCCGATGAAACTGTTCTACCGGTTAGTTAGCCAGATTTTGATTCTAAGCATGATGCTGCTGCCATTTTCGGCACAGTCGGGCATGATCCCCACCGATCAGGCGATCGCAAGCGCGCAAGATCTTGCTAATCGTGACAAGGTGCGTGATTTTGTCAGCCATAGCGATGTGGTGAAACAATTCGAAGGGCTGGGCTTGAGTTCCACCACGGCGCACGAGCGCGTCAACGCCATGACCCAGGAAGAAATCAACCGCATCGCCGGAAAAATCGACTCGCTGCCTGCAGGCGCGGCCAGCGGCTGGACTTGGGCGGCCGTGGTTCTGGTCATCGGCTTCATCGTTTACATGGTGTGGTACAAATAATCGTCAGCAAGAAAATTGCCGTTGGTCTTGGGAAAGCCCGCTTAGTTGCGGGCTTTCTTTTTTTGACGTGCGTGCTGAACGGCTGCAGTCTGATGCTGCCGCAGACTCAGGCCCTCAAGGACCAGCGACCGCAAGGCATACCAGCGCAAGCTGAACTTGGCGATGTACCCTTCTATGCGCAGGACGCCTACCAGTGCGGCCCCGCGGCACTGGCGATGGCCATGAATGCCGCCGGGCTACGCGTAACACCCGACGAGTTGCAGGATCAGGTATACCTCCCCGCCCGCAAAGGCAGCCTGCAAGTGGAAATGCTGGCGACAACGCGCCGGCATGGGTTGATCGCTTACGAATTAGCGCCGTCGCTCAACGACGTGCTACAGGAAATCGCCGCAGGCACGCCCGTCATAGTGCTCGAAAACTATGGCTTCCGCATTTATCCGGTCTGGCACTACGCGGTGGCGATAGGCTATGACCTCGACGAAGGAAAAATTATCCGGCATTCGGGCACGCACCAGCGCCAATCCATGCCGATCGCGGTATTCGAATATTTGTGGAAAGACGAGGGTTATTGGGCCATGGTCGCGGTGCCGCCCGAACGCGTGCCGGCCACGGCGACCGAAGCACGCTATGCCAGTGCGGTGATCGCGATGGAAAAGAGCGGTCAGATCCGAACTGCCCAAACTGCTTACCGCGCGCTGCTGCGGCGCTGGCCTGAAAGCCTGGCAGGCCACATGGGACTGGGCAACACCGCCTACGCGCTGCGGGACATGGACACCGCGGAGTCCGCATTTTCCCGGGCGACCGAAATCCATCCCGAGGCTGCCGCGGCGTTCAATAATCTGGCGACCGTCCTGGCCGAACGGGGCAAAATGGCCGAAGCGATCGCCGCTGCGGAACACGCGGTCAGCCTGGGAGGCCCGCTCCTCGGCGCGGCGCAGGCCACCCTTCAGGAAATTCGCCAAAACGCCGATAACATCACACGATAAGTACCGAGACAGCGGTTTTTGCGAACGAAACCACCGGATCGGACGTAAATTCTGGATGGATGCGGAAAACCAGGCATGAAACAAGGCTGCGCCAAACAGATGCGGCATAGCCCGGATCTAGAACTGTTCACGGCCCGATTTCGCTCGTTGGAATTAGTGAAAATCGTTGTTATAATGAGCAAAATTGACGCGTCAGAAAAATAATTGATCCCTTTATGACATCGTTCACCATAACCGTGCGCCGGCCCGCACTTGTTCTTAGCCTGCTGTCCGTCATTCTGTTTAGCGGCTGCGCAAGCGTCAACAATCCGCGCGATCCCCTCGAGCCGTTCAATCGGGCCATGTATCAGGTCAACGATGGCCTGGACAAAGTCGTCATGAAACCTGTCGCGACTGTATACCGGACGGTGCTGCCGCAAATGGTGCGCACGGGCGTTACCAATTTTTTCAACAATTTGCACGACATTATTACCGCGCTGAATAACCTGCTACAGGGCAAAGTGACGGATTCGGTTTCGGATATCGGACGCATCGCCGTCAATTCCACCGTCGGTGTACTCGGCCTCATCGATGTAGGCACTGAAATCGGCCTAGAAAAACACCGCGAGGACTTCGGCCAGACATTGGGACGGTGGGGCTTCGGTAGCGGCGCCTATCTACAGTTGCCGCTGCTCGGTCCAAGCTCGATCCGCGACGGTGTCGGATTGTTTGCCGATAGCAAGATCGACCCGGTTAAATTGATCTGGCGTGACCATATCCCGACGCGCAATTCGCTGTGGGGCCTCTATTACGTTAACCTGCGCGCCAACCTGCTCGATTCAACCAAGATACTGGATGAAGCCGCGCTCGATCCTTACGAGTTTCAGCGCGATGCGTATCTGCAGCGCCGCCGCAACCTAGTATACGACGGTAATCCTCCTCCCGAGAAAGAACAAGAAGAGGACATTCCCGAGTTGAAAACCAAACCGCGCAGTGAATCCGACGAGCCGGCGCAACCGCGCGCGGAGCGCGACGAACCGAAGGCTGAAGCACCCACCGGGGCCATGTCACCTGAAACCGCCTCGCGGTTGTAAGCTGCCAGCGCGACTCCAGAATAACCGCCCCTTCGTTCCCTATTGCACCGACCGTAGCCCGGAAGCAGGCCATGGCTTTATTGATGGCCGTATTCCGGGGAACTACAGGTGCACGAACTCAGTTACTTGCGATGGACAGTCGTTTTCCCGGAATACGTCCGACGGACTTCTTTCGTGCTACGGCAGATACGCGCATCAATTGGACTGAATAAACACGCTAGCCCTGTTTGGGTGCCGCAGGAATGGCGGCGGACTTTGCACCACTCACTATCGTCATCGCCGAAGACACCAGCGTCGCAACATCCGACAGATTGCTGGGTACTATCAACGTATTGCCGGTCTTCGCGAGATTCCCAAATGCCGCAATGTAGAGTTCAGCGACCTTGAGGTTGGCCGCATTCATGCCGCCGGGCTCGCTCATGGACGAGGCCACCGCGCGCACGGCTGCGGCGGTCGCATCGGCTATCGTCGTAATCGCCTTGGCCTCGCCTTCCGCGCGATTGATCGCGGCAATTTTCTGCCCCTCGGATTCAAGCACCGCGGCCTGTTTCACGCCTTCCGCGAGATTGATCTCCTCCTGACGCTGCCCTTCGGACTTTGCAATCAGCGCGCGCTTTTCACGCTCCGCCGTAATCTGCGCCTGCATGGAGCGCAATATCGCTTCCGGGGGCGTCAGATTCTTGATTTCATAACGCAGCACTTTGACGCCCCAGGTGCGCCCTGCCTCGTCTAGCACGGCGACCACCTGACGATTGATCTCGTCGCGGCTTTCGAAAGTCTTGTCGAGTTCCATCTTGCCGATCTCGGAACGCAATGTGGTTTGCGCCAACTGGGTGATCGCCGCGATATAGTTCGACGAACCGTACGAAGCGAGCCGCGGATCGGTCACCTGGTAATAGATGATGCCGTCGACCCCCAGTTGCGTATTGTCCTTGGTGATGCAAACCTGTTCCGATACGTCGAGCGGGACTTCCTTCAACGAATGCTTGTATTCAACCCTGTCGAAAAACGGCCAGATGCCGTTTAACCCGGGCTCCAGCACGCGATTGAACTTGCCGAACCGCTCAACCACCCATGCCTGTTGCTGAGGCACGACCTTGAAAGATTCAATGGCCAGCACGACACCAAAAGCGATGATGAAAAACGGCACGGCGTACGCCGCGTAACCCTGCGAAATCAACACAAGTGTTATGACAACAACAACGATCAGCTTGCCTATCATGGGCACCTCCGTCCGGGAACTGTGTGTAATTGCATCAAGCCTGGAATTCATAATCGGCGCTACGCGTTCTTTGACACATACAGCGTGTTGCCTTCGACGCGCTTGATCCTGAGCGTATCGCCGGGCGCAACACCCTGATCATCGAGCACCGTGGCATCCCATAGCGCATTTCGATAGCGTACGCGCGCCAGCCGGCCTTGCTCGCTTACCCAGTTGTCGAGCACGACACTTTGCCCGACATCTAGCCCGACATCGGGCGTGCCGGAAGCGCCGGCTCGGAAGCGATTCACCAATATCACGCCGACAGTCGCCACCGCCGCCGCGACAACCGCCTGCACCCCGAACGAATAGTGCAGATACGATGCGGCCGCACCCGCGAAGCCCGCGATTCCGAGTACCAGCAGATAGAAAGTCCCGGAAACAAGTTCCGCGATGACCAGCGCCATGCTGATTATCGCCCACCACAGATAGGGTTCCATGTTGTATCCGCCTCCTGATCAGGAATTATCAGTGTGCCACAAATACGCCTAGACAAGGTAACACGTGCGATTCAAACTGATGTGACCGAAGCTCGTAGCCCGGATGTAACGAAGTGGAATCCGGGGATCGTGCTGACTATCACCCCGGAGTACGCTGCGCTTCCTACGGGCTACCCGTGCTAGGCGAGCGATTCGAAGTGGTCCGCTTGCGCCATCTCACACATCAGCTTGAATCGCACCCGACGATTCCAATTACCGACTGTGGGTATCTCGTAGACCCGTGACAAGCTAATCGAGGCGAAACCCGGATTCCTTGATCAACTTGCCCACTCTGGCCAGTTCGGATCTCATCGTGGCGGCAAGCTCCTCCGGCGAACTCCCGACCGTGTCTATGCCGATGCCGAGAAATTTCTCTTTTGTGTCCGGTTTATTGAGCAGACTCACTATGTCGCGATTCAGCCGCCCCAAAATTGCCGCCGGAAGACCGCGTGGCGCATAGATCGATGTCGCGCCCCCAGCGGAATAGCCGGACAAGGTCTGCGCCACCGTAGGCAGCCCCGGCACCACCGCCGATGGCTGGATGCTGGTTACCGCAATGGCTCTCAATCGGCCGGACCGGATGTGAGAGGTTACCGATGCCACGGGCGGAAATGCCAGATGTATGTGGCCCGCCATCAGATCGGTGAGCGCCGCGCCACTGCCTTTGTATGGAATGTGCACGATGTCGACGCCGGCCATGGATTTAAATAACTCGCCCGCCAGATGGGTGGCGCCGCCGACGGAACTTGACGAATAGTTGAGTTCGCCCGGGCGCGCCTTCGCCATATCTATCAGATCCTTGACGGTCTTTACGGCCGATGCCGGATTCACCACCAGTATCTGTGGTGAGTTCACCAGAAATGTGATCGGCGAGAAGTCTCTGACCGGATCGTAAGTCGACTTGCGCAGCAAGGGCGCAACCCAGAAACTGCCGCCTGCCAGCAGCAGCGTATAGCCGTCGGGCTGCGCCTGCGCCACGATCTGGCCCGAGACTATGCCTGCGCGATTTTCCACTATCACCGGCTGGCCCAAGGCGGGCGCAAGTCCAAGCGCAATGATGCGGGCCGTAATATCCGTACTGCCTCCCGCTTCCGAGGTGATGATGCGCAGGGTTTTGCCCGGATAAGCCTGTGCTGCGCTTGTGGAAAGACCCTGCGCGTGCACGACCGCAGCCGACATGGTGCCGGCACCGACAAAAATCACTTGAAGCGCACGACGAATTATCGACACGACGTTTCCCGGGACTCGCATTCTTGACAACGTAGTACGTCTAAGTTTACTTTGTGAAATTGGATTGGTCGACAAGGCATCCGACGAATTCAGGCGTATTTTGAGATCGCCCTGCCCACGACCTGGCACTGCGCAGTTTGCTACTAGGAGTCCATATGAGCTTGGAAATTGGAAGACTATCCTATCCGCTGGGGGCGGAAATCACTGGCGTTGACATCAGCAAACCGCTGGATGAGCAGATTCGCCGTCGGATACATGCCGCATTCCTTGAACACAGCGTGCTGCTGTTCCGCGGTCAGTCTCTGACGCGCGAACAGCATATCGAATTCGGCCGGCAATTCGGCGAGGTCGACAGTCAGGATGAAGTTCCCAAGTACAAGCACCCGGACTACCCGCAGATATTGGTGCACAAGTCCAACCCGAACGGCCAGCCCGCGGACAAGTATCCGGGAAAGATCTGGCACTCGGATCATTGTTATCGCTTAATCCCAGCCATGGCCACATTGTTGCGCGGCATTGATGTTCCGCGCGTCGGCGGCGACACCATGTTCGCTAACATGTATCTGGCGTACGAGGCGCTTTCCGAGGGCATGAAGAAACTGCTTGAGGGTCTGCATGGCGTCCACTATGGCGGCAAAGCAAGAGTCGATACCAGCACACCCGAGCGCGCCGCGCAAACCAGTCAGATCGCGCCTCCGGTGGCGCAGCCGCTGGTTCGGGTGCACCCTGAAACCGGTCGAAAAACGCTATTCGTCGGCGAAAAATGCAAGGAAATCGAGGGCTTGAATTCGGATGAAAGTCTGCTTCTGCTCAGGTATTTGTGCCAGCTCGCGGCACGCCCGCAGTTTGTCTACCGCCATCGGTGGCAAAACAATGACCTGCTGATGTGGGATAACCGCTGCACTAACCATATTGCACTGAACGACTATGACCCTACGCAGATCCGTCACATGGAAAAGACCACGCTGAGGGGCACACCGTCTGGGTATGTTTTTGAAGGTTCCCGGCAATATGAAGGGCCGCGTTTGTAACATTCCTACAGTGATCGGGCAAACACCTACTTGATACCCGGCACATCCCAACCCAGCCACCTGCACAACCCGCGCCCCATGATGGTTTCCTTGTCCTGGTTACTCAGCCACGGCAGTTCCTCGGTAAAAAGATTGATCGCTTCCTGGTAGCTGCACGTCAGACGCGAAAAATCCGTGCCCCAGAACATGCGCTCCGGACCGAACGCATCGTAAACGCGCCGAATATGTGTATGAAGGCGGCGAAACGGATATGCGTCGCTGGTGTAGGTGGGAAGCGCGCTGGCCGTCACCATGACGTTGGGTCTTTTTGCGAGCGGGAACAAATTGTCGAAGAGACGAAACGCCTCATCGTCCCTGGTATCGGTTTCCAGTCCCAGGTGCGACATCGTCAGTTTCAATGTTGGATAACGGGCTGCGATGCCATCCACCAGATGCATCATTTCATGCGGCACCAACATCATGATGGGCACGCCGGCCTTCTCCGCCTCCGCCCATACCCACTCCAGACGTCCGTCGGCCAGCGCAGGACCCAACCCTTTGGTGAATGTGAAACGCATTCCTTTCATGCCCGGCTGATCGCGCCACGTCGCAATCCGCTCGCGTGCGTTCGCCGCATCCGCATCCAGCCGTCCCACGGCACAGAAACGGTCTGGATACTGTTGTGCCGCGGCAAGTATCAGGTCGTTGCGCAGTCCGTCAAAACCCGGCGGTATGAGTACCGCCCGTGACACGCCGGCGCCATCCATTTCGTGCAGGAGTTCGCCTGCTGTCAGGGGCGTGTCCCTATGCGCCGCCGGTTTGCTGACCCACCGGCGCTCCGCGCTGTTTGCGGCCCAGATATGGACCTGCGCATCGACAATAAACATCAGTTGTGACTCCTGTTGGCGATCCGTATCGGCTCGATCAATCTGGCGCTCATCCGTTCCGCGCGGAACTGGGTGTACTACATGATAATCGCCCCGATGCTATTTTAGGGAAATGAGGCAGTCAGCGGCCATCACGGAACCGTCAGGCCGGACAAAGAGCGGGTTGATGTCGAGTTCCGCAACGCGATCGGCATGCTGGATCATGAGTTGCGAGACGCGGGCCACAACCGCAGCCAATGAAGCCAGTTCATACACTGGTCCGCCGCGATAGCCCGTGAATAGCGGGTGTGCCTTGAGCTCATTCAGCATCTCAAGCGCAGTGTGCCCATCAAACGGTGCATAACGCAGCGACGTATCCTTCATGATCTCGGAATGTATGCCCCCCAGTCCCACCATCACGTACGGACCAAACGCGACGTCATTGACGCCGCCTACGATCAATTCCAGACCTTGCGCGGTTTCCTGCACCACGACACCGTTGATGCGTGCCTTGCTGTCGTAACGCCGTGCCGATTTCAACACATCACGCGCGGCTTTCTTGACAGCGGCAAGCGTCCTGAGTCCGGTGCGGACACCGCCCGCTTCGGTCTTGTGCGGAATATCCTCCGAGTCGATCTTGACCACGACGGGGAACGCAAACGGCAATGCGCTTAACGCGTTGATGGCGGATTCCAGCAGCACCTGTTCCCTGACCACGGGGATGCCATAGCTGGCCAGGATTTTTTTGGAATTACGCTCGCTCAGTACCTGTGTGCCCGCGGGCAGTTCCAGATTGACATGCGGGTCTCTCGCGACGGCCTTGCCGATACGGCGCCGCGCCAGCTTGCCGGCATAGGATGCCAGCGCCGCCGCGCCGCGCACAACCCGGCCCGGTGTCGGGAAACAAGGGACTCCCTTGTTCTCGAGTATCTTCTGCGCCTCGGCGGACTGGCTGGCAAGCCCGCTCTGCGTTATCAATACCGGCTTGGTATGCTGATCAAGCAATTCAGACAATCCCCGCGCCCATACGTCCGATGCCGTGCCCGCGAATGAGCGCACAATGGCGATATCGACATTGGGATCGTCAAGCAAAAGCCGCGTGGCGTCATTGAACGCGACCGGATCGCCGGCAAGCCGGGCGGATAGGTCAACCGGGTTGCTGACCGCTGCAAAGCTCCCGCCCAATTCCTTAAGTGTCCGCGCGGTTTCCTCGGTCAATTCCGCCAGCGACAGCCCCTGTTCCTCGCACAAATCGGTCAATACCACACCCGCGCCACCCGATGTGGTCAAAATCCCGACCCGATTTCCGCGAGGCAGGCGATGCTGCTGCAACGCCCGCACCACGTCCACCAGATCGTACGTATCGGAGATTTCGATGAAGCCGCCTTCATGGAACGCAGCCTTATACAGCGCGTAATCCGAAGTCAAATTGGCCGTATGCGACACCGCGGCCTTGCGGCCCCGGGCGGTGTTGCCCACCTTCCACACCACTATCGGTTTGCCGCATGCCAGGGCACGTGCACCGACGCGCCGCAAACGCCGTCCATCGCGTATCCCTTCCATGTAACAGACGATGATCTCCACATCATCCGTAGCCAGCAGGTGCTCCACCATGTCCATGCTGGTCAGGTCGACTTCATTACCGGTTGCCAACATATGGCTGAAACCGACGCCTTCGCTTTCCGCAAATGCGACCACCGAATATCCGAATCCGCCACTTTGCGTCACCATCGCAACCGGACCACGCTTGAGATTGGGGTTACGGAAACCGGCGCCGAAGCCGCTGTATACGTTATCCTTGAGATTCAGCAATCCTGTGCAGTTAGGGCCGACGACGCGCACGCCGCTTACACGTATGACGTCAGCCAGTTTGTCCTGCAGATCCTGCCGGCCCAGTTCCGCGAACCCCGCGCTCAACACGATCGCGAACGGAATCGCAGCCTCACCACACTGCGCAATGACATCCGGCACCTTGTCCGCGGGCAAGGCAATAAGGGCAACATCGCAGGGTTGTGGAACGTCCCTGATATCGGAGTACGCCTTGAGGCCCTGTATCGTTGCATGACCAGGGTTCACCGGGTAAACACTGCCCTGATATCCGTACTGCGTGAGCCCCTTGACGGGTTGGCCGCCTATACGCCTGGGATCCTCGGAAGCACCCACGATCGCAATACCGCGCGGCGAAAACAGGCGCGTCAGGTCCGGGGGCGTCGCGCCAGCGACAACATCGGATTGTGATTCAGCCAAACGGTGTTCCACTCATGGTGATGAATTTGTAGGTCCGTTCCTCAGAGGAACGCGCGAAAATCGTATCTTCGATATCCTGATTCTAATAGTATCAGTTCTAACTCTCAACGCAGGGGATGCCGTGGACGCGGAGGTTGGCAGGGGAAATCAAATGCTTGTAACTGACTTCGCAACCGCACTTTTCCAGTGCCAACAATCCGCATAATGCGGGTGTCGTTGCCATGTCACGCCGCGCTATGTAGTATCCAATTCCGCAATCACTGTCGCGCCGCGTGGGCTTTCCTAACAGACGCGCCACAGATCACAGTCGCAACCGATGCAGTACGACTTACCTGAAGGAGTTGCCCGATGATGTGCCGCCCCCCGTTGAATGCCTCAACAATCGTTTTCGCATCTCTGTTGTTGCCATGCTGCGTCATGGCACAGCCCTACCCAGCAAAAGTCGTACGCCTGATCGTCCCCTTCCCCGCCGGCGCCGGCGTGGACACCACCACCCGCGTTTTCACACCGAAGCTCTCCGAGCTGCTGGGACAGCAGTTCATCGTCGACAATCGCGGCGGAGCGGCCGGCAATATCGGTGCCGAAGCCGCAGCGCGCGCCGTGCCTGACGGCTATACCCTGCTCGTCGCACCGGCGTCGCTGGCGAGCAGTCCCTCGCTCTACAAGTCGCTGCCATTTGATCTGGTGCGTGACTTCGATTCTGTCGCCATGCTGGCCTCCGCTGCCTTTGTGCTCGCGGTCCATCCGTCCGTACCCGCGCGCAATGTGCGCGAACTGATCGCGCTCGCCAAAGCACATCCAGCACAGCTTACTTTTGCGTCGACTGGCACCGGCGGCACCAACCATCTGGCGGCGGAACTGTTCAAGACCATGGCGCACGTGGATATGATCCATGTCGCCTACAAAGGAACCGCCACTGCCATCCCGGACCTCCTCGGCGGACATGTTTCACTGATGTTTACGTCGACGCTGTCCTCGCTGCCCCATGTGAAAACCGGCCGCCTGCGCGCGCTCGGCATTTCGAGCGCGAAACGCAGCATCGCCGCACCGGAGTTGCCCACTGTTTCAGAGTCTGGCGTGCCGGGCTACGAATCCGCCACCTGGTTCGCCGTGCTTGCTCCGGCAAAAACGCCGCGCGAGATCGTTCAGCAGCTCAATCAGGTGATCGTCCGGATAGGGCAATCGTCCGAGATACGCGACCGTCTGCTCGCGCAGGGCGCCGAGCCCATGATATCCACGCCGCAACAGGTGTCGGCCTTCGTCAAAAACGAGATCGTCAAGTGGGGCAAAGTGATTGCCGCCGCCGACGTGAAGCCGGACTAGAAACCATCTAAAAACTGAACGCCCGTGTCATATTCCGGGTCTGCGTCGTATCGTTGTACTGATAGCCCGTCGGCGTAGCTCCGCGCAAGGTTGTCTTCTCCAGATGCCGCAGTTCATGGGCTCTGTCGTAATCACCCACGGCATTGTGATTCGTGCTGCGCTGGTCCCACACCACGAGGTCATCTTTTTGCCACACATGACGATAGACAAACTGCGGACGCCGCGCATGTAGCCGCAAAAACTCAAGCAGCGGTTCGCTTTCTTCGGGGGTCATGCCGGCGATCAACCTCACTTTGTCGCCGATAAAAAGCGACTTGCGCCCTGTATCGGGGTGCGCTCTGACCAACGGATGCGCCGACGTCTTGGCGCGCCGCGACGCCTCCAGGCGTTCGGGCGACGAATGATCGAGTTCCGACTCCTGCTCCATGTGAACTGCTTCCAGCCCTTCCAGCAGGGACCTCATTTTTTCCGACAACGTTTCATAAGCGAGGTACAGATTCGCGAACTGCGTGTCGCCCCCCACCTCGGGCAGTTCGGCAGCCCTTAACATGGTGATGATGATGGGTTTCGGCAGATACGTCATGTCCGCGTGCCAGTCCGACCCATTGAAGTTTGCGGGAGGCGGCTTGCCATCGGTGCGCGGCTTGCTGATCAGCGCCTTGATCTCGGGATAGTCCGGCAGGTTGCCGACCTGCTTCTTGCGCAGCTTTCCAAACCGGCTGCTGAACGCAACATACTGCGGATGCGTCAGCGCCTGTCCACGGAACAACAGCAGGCAGTGATCCAGCATCGCCTGGTAAATTTGGCGGAAACTCGCATCATCCACAGGCTGGGTGATGTCGATGCCGCTCACTTCAGCGCCCATCGAGTAGGCGATTTTGCGAATTTTCAATGTCATGACAGTTCCCTATGATCCGTGCAAATTGTGCTGCCCACGCTGCATCAAGTCAATCCGATCTTATATATACCCGACATGCATCGCCCTGCCAACCTCCGCGGTGCAACGAGATACCCGTCAGACTGCCATAGCACTAGCTTAAGAAGCCAAACCGCTCAACGCGGTGGACGCCGAGGTGCGCGGGGTAAGAACTCGAACCAAACCCAAATAAGCGCTTTCCTCCGCGAACCTCTGCGTCCACCGCGTCCTCTGCGTTAGGCGTTTGAATTAACCGGCATCAACCCCTTCCCCTCCATAGAGCACCCGAGAACCTAAAAGGTAGTGCAATTCCCGTCAGACCGAAAAAAACTGTCAATGCGTTCCCGGCACATCCCTGATCGAAACACGCCAGTGTATGCGGTCTTCCTCCGGCGGGTAATCGCCGGCGGCCCTGTGATATGAACATCGGTTGTCCCAGATCACGACGTCCCCTTTTGCCCACTTGTGGGTATATTGCCCCTGCGGCTGTATCATGTAGCTTATCAGTTCGTCTATGGTTGCATCGCTCTCCGCCTTCTCCAGCCCTTCGATGCGCAAGAGTCCCAGGGGATTTATGAACAGCACCTTGCGCCCCGATTCACGATGGGTGCGAAAAATCGGGTGATAGCAGGGCTTCTTCGCCTTGTGCACTGCTTCCGTCAGCAAACTGGACGGTTTGATCCCCAGCCGCTCCTTGCGACCACCATAAACGTAGACGCCGTAGCGCCCCTCGAGTCGCTGTTTGAGCGCCTGCGGAAGTGCATCATAGGCCGCATACATGCTGGCAAAATACGTGTCGCCACCACGGCTGGGTATCGCCAGCGCGTATAGCTGGGTTGCCTTGAATGGCTCCTGCATGAACGTGCCGTCGGTGTGAAACGAATCCGCACCGCGCATATACACGTCCCGAATGAGTTTTCCATCAGGACCGAACTTGTTGGTGCCCAGAACCAATATCTCGGGATAATCCGGATGCCGGGTACCTTCCGCGATATGGGTTGTTAACCCGCCAAAACGCGCGCTGTATCGCAGGAGTTCTTGCGGCGCAAGCGCTTGATCACGCACCACTATGACGTTGTAGTCCAACCACGCCCGGTAAATCCGCGCAAAGGTCGAGCTATCCATCGATGTGACATCGACACCGGTGATTTCCGCTCCGATTTGCTCACCGAGCAGGCGTATCTCCATCACTTGCCATCTCCCTTCTATTCAGAGGCCTGTATGTTGTTGTCTTCGACGATCTTCTTCCAATACGTCAGTTCGCTGGCGATTTTCTTGCGGAAAGCATCAGAAGATCTGGCTATCGGGGTGAGTCCCTGAGCCTCCATGGCCTTTGCCACGTCAGGTGACCGGATGGCCTTGACCAGTTCGGCATTGAGCTTCTCCACGATTGCCTGTGGCGTCCTGGGTGGTGCGAACAGACCCAGCCAGTTCGGGTAATCGACGTTAAAGCCCTGCTCGAAACTTGTCGTCACGTCGGGCAACAACGCGGAGCGTTCATGGCCCAGCGTTGCGATCGGCCGCAATTTACCCGCGCGTATGTGGCTGATGGGAACAAACAGCGTGATCGCATGCAACTGCACCCGTCCCGCGATCAGATCCACCACGCTTTGCCCGGCCCCCTTGTAATGCACCGGCGTGATCGGAATGTGAAGGGCATTGGACAGCGCCGCGCAGACGATATGGCTGATGCCGCCCGGACCGCTGGTCACGCAGTTGAGTTTGCCCGGATTAGTTTTGCCGTAATTGACCAGATCCCTGAGCGTATGCACATTGGGCAGCGCCGCCGGACTTACCAACACGCCTGTACCGCGGTTGCTTAGTTCGATAACAGGGATCAGGGTACTAACCACCGCGTGGTTCAATTCCGGATAGAAATTCGGCAGTACCGTGAGGGTGCTCCCGGCCATCATGATGGTATATCCGTCCGGCACCGCCTTCATCGTATACGCCACGCCTATGGTGCTCGCCGCACCGGGTCGATAGTCAAAGATAAACGGCTGACCCAGGCTCGCCTGCAATTTGTCGTTGTACAGACGCGCTTCGGTGTCGGTGCTGCCGCCCGGAGGATAAGGAATGACCACGCGCACGGGTTTCGACGGATAGCTGGCCGCCACATCCTGGGCTGCGACAGGAAAATGCGCGCATACAGCAGCCGCCACGGCACATGCCGCCAGATGAAAATACACGCGCATTAACTTGCTCCTTGATATGGGTTGTTCGGCAACAATTGGCCGCGAGCGGCGCCCTCACGCATCGGATCATGCGTCACCTCATCGCGACCGTGCAACTATATCAGATCACTACGCTTTGCCAGCGTTGAGAAAATCGCGCTCGAACGCGGACGTTAACGCCGCCCAAACGGCCATCGTCAAGTTCGCTTCGCTGCTGCATGAATCCTGCAACTACCCTGATTCGTAGCTTAGGAGAGGTTAGCTGATTCACCGGTAAAATTCAGAACATCTGTCCGAATGTGGCTGTGGAAGGAAGGACATGCGCAGACCGGAAAAACCTATTATTATTGACGTTGAGGCCTCGGGCTTTGGCGGAATGAGTTACCCCATTGAAATCGGCATCGCTTTTGACGATGACACCAAATACTGCGCTCTGATATTGCCCGCTCCGGAATGGGATCACTGGGACAGTGGCGCGGAAAAGGTTCATCGTATCGCACGGGATATCCTGGAAACCTACGGTAAGCCCATACAAGAGGTTGCCAAAATCCTGACGCAACTGCTGGATGGCAAGACCCTGTATACCGATGGCTGGGTGGTAGACAAGCCGTGGCTCACGACGCTATTCCATAAAGCGCAGATGAAAATGAACTTTTTCGTCAGTCCGCTCGAGGTGATCCTGTCGGAACAGCAGATGGAACGCTGGCACCACACGAAAGACAAGGTACTTGCAGAAGTAAAAGATCAGCGTCACCGCGCAAGTTTTGATGCGTGGGTAATCCAGGAAACCTATAGAAGAACATTGCTCGAATCAGAAGATTGACAGTCGTTATCGACACCCGTCTCTATGCGTTTTCCAACCCGCCGGCCTATATGTCAGTATTGCATCTTTACCTGTTCTGGTTCGCCACATACAGTTACAGAATACCGAAACCCGCCTATCGTTGAAAGGAATACGAATGTCCAAAGACTCGCATGAAGGTCACTTCAAGGTTTTATGGCCGCGCGCCGCCCGGCAGGTCAAGCAAAAATCGCTGGCGCCGCGGCTGGGCACACTGGAAGGTAAAACGATCGCCCAGCTTTGGGACTATCTGTTTCGCGGCGACAAGGTATTCGATGCACTTGAGGAAGGCATCAAGGCCCGTTATCCCGGCGCGCGCTTTGTGAAGTGGAGCGAATTTGGCAACATGCATGGCTCCAACGAAATGGAACTGCTGGCAGGACTGCCGCAGCGCTTCAAGGAATTAGGCGTCGACGCAGCAATATCCGCGATCGCGGCCTGAGGAAGCTGCACACCCGCCGTGTTGCGGGTGAGTGCGGCGTGCGAAGCAGCGGGCGTTCCGTCGTCGTCGCTGGTGGCGGAAGGATTCATGAGCCAGGCCAAGGCCACGTCCATAGGGCTCGGACTGCCCTTCATGCCCACCGCAAGGCTGGTGCGGCACCCAGGCGTGCAAAGCGAACAGGAACTGATCAAGAACGTCATGGAGATCACCGTTCCGCAGGTGATCTCGAATCTTACCGAAGCGACAACCAACGCCGGCAGCATGAGCGACGAGCCCGGCGCGTACGACACCGTGTTCGCTGGCGACTACGACGAAGTCAACGAGTATTTTGTCAGGAACGAATGGAGCGACGGCCTGCCCATCGTTCCGCCTACCCGCGAACGGGTGGACCGCTTTCTCGCCTGCACCGACCGAAATGCACAGGAATTGCTGGGCGTCATGCTGCCCGACAATCGCGCTGCCACGGTGTGGAGCGTAGCAGTCAACGGCGTCATGGCGGGATGCCGGCCCGAATACATGCCGATACTCATAGCACTTGCCGAAGCGATGATAGACCCCGACTACGGCGTGGAACACAGCGGCAACACACCGGGCTCCGATACGCTGATCATGCTCAACGGCCCCATCATCAAGCAACTCGGCTTCAACTACACGCAGGGTGTGATGCGTGACGGTTTTCAGCCCAACACGTCCATCGGCCGCTTCTGGCGGCTGTATCTGCGCAACGTTGCAGGCTTCCTGCTCCACAAAACGGACAAGGGCACATTCGGCAACACCTGGCGCGTGGTTGTCGCCGAGAACGAAGATGCCGTTGCGAATATCGGCTGGGAGCCGCTCAGCGTGAATATGGGTTTCGAAGCGGGGGACAATACCGTCACGGTCGCGCGTTATGCCAGTGGCGGCATGGTTTCGTCGATGTCCGGCAGCACGCCGGAACAGTTGCTGCCCTTTCTCGCGGCCGGGGTCGTAAACCAGACCTTTACCTGGGTCGGATTCAGCGTCGGCCAGGGCTACAACAAGTTGCGTCCGCTGGTGTTGATGTCTCCTATCATTGCGGAGACCATCGCCAGTGCCGGCTGGTCCAAGCGTGACGTGCAGAATTACCTGTTCGAACACGCGCGCATATCCGCCCGCCAGTTCGAAGTTCAGCAGCGCGACTGGCGCCACATGCCGATCTGGAATCTCGCCGAAGAGGCGGAGAAAGGCAACATACCCAAGGAATTGTTTGCCGCGTCCCCGGATCCCGAGCGCATGATCCCGCTGGTATGGTCGCCCGAACACTTCATGATCGTGGTGACGGGCGATCCCCTGCGCACCAGTTGCTACACGTTTGGGCACAACGGACATATGGGATTTCCGGTGGCCAAGAAAATCCGCATGCCGGCATGGCAAACCGGTCAATAGCCGGCCACAAGTTCACGGCACAGGCCAAATATATTTATTATCAAATGGTTAGGTTTATCACTATTCAGGTTTCAAGCCGATAAACCTTATCAGGTTGGCGTTCGCCGCGACCTCGGCGCGTATGAACGCGGCAAATTGTTCCGGGGTATCGGTCTGCGGCTCGAGGCCTTGCTTAAGCAGTGATTCCTTCATATCGGGGGCGTTAACCACCTTGCCGATGGTCGCGTTAAGCCGCGCGACGATATCCTTCGGCACGCTTGCCGGCGCGATCACCCCCTGCCACGCCGCGCGATCATATCCGGCCAGCCCCGACTCGTGGAGCGTGGGTATGGACGACATGAACGACGCGCGTTTTGCACTGGATAGTGCAAGCGGCCTTATCCTGCGGGCTTCGAGAAGCGGCAACAGCGACGCAACGCTGGAGAAATACATTTCGATCTGACCGGACGCGACGGCGATCACGTTCTCGGCGCCACTTTTATACGGTACGTGCACGGTCTTCACCTTTGCCATCAGATTCAAAAGCTCAGCCATGAGATGCGGCGAGCTGCCGACGCCCACCGATCCGAAACTGAGTTTCCCCGGCTGCGACCGTGCAAGCGCGATCAGCTCAGTGACATTGAGCGCCGGGACGGAGGGGTGGACCACGAGCACGAACGGCGCGCTCATTACCAGGGACACCGCAGCAAAATCGCGCTCAAGATCATACGGCAGCTTGATGCGCAGCGCCGGTATCACCGTATCCCCCACCGTCATCAGCAGCAGCGTGTAGCCATCGCCGGGCGCCGTGGCGACCCGCTCAGTTGCTATCGCACCGCTCGCACCAGGCCGGTTTTCCACCACCATGGGCTGGCCCAGTTGTTCTGACAGCTTCGGCGCAAGCAACCGTGCCAATACATCGGCGCTGCCTCCCGTGCCGAATCCAACCACCATGCGTATCGGTTTGACGGGAAAAATTTCCGCCGCGGAAGCGTCAAGAACCGGCGCAGCCAGACATGCAAGCATCACTACATACGAAGGGAATGTAGACCATCGCGACATCTGCATGATTTACTCTCGAGAATAAGAAATCTGGTTTACCATCCACGACTATATCGGTGGCCAGGACAGCGGTCAATGCACACGCCGTTCGAATGAGAACTGGATTCCCTGCGCATTGGTGCGCCCATTTATTGTTCGCCCAATTTTGATGTTATGAAAACAGAATCACCCACTGCGGCCGATGGCGACACGCGCCAATATCCGTACTGGCGCCGCAATCTGCAGGCACTCCCGCCCGCCAATTTTCTCGGCAGCCTGAGCTTTTCGCTGGCGTGGCCGTTCCTGCCGTTGATGCTGCGCAGCCTGGGCGTGCGCGAGAACCTCGAAACGTGGTCGGGGCACATGATGCTGGTGTTCTACGCGATGGGCGTCATCTGCGCGCCGCTGTGGGGTGGCATCGCCGACCACTACGGCCGCAAGATCATGGTGCTGCGGGCGATGCTCGGTATGGGATTCTTCATGTCGCTCGTTCCCTTTGCGCCGTCTCCGCTATGGTTCGCGTTTGCGATCGCACTGGTCGGATTGTTCAACGGATTCATGCCGGCAGGCATGGCGCTGATCGTCGCAAATACGCCGCCCGGCCACATCGGCAGGGCACTGTCGCTGGCGCAGACCGGCTCCATGGTCGGACAAACGATGGGGCCCGTGGTGGCAACCGTGATCGGGGCGCTCGTCGACCGTCCGCACTGGATATTCTGGATCAGTGGTGGCGTCATGCTCATCGCCGGCTCGCTGGTGCTGGCCTACGTACATGAAATCAAACAGCTCGCACCCGGAAGGTGGCGCCCGCAGTGGGTAGGAAGCTTGCGCGAGTTGCTGGCAGTGCCGCGCATCGGCATGCTTTTTCTGCAGTATCTGGTTTTTTCGGTGCTGTGGGGCGGCAATATCACGGTGGTCACCATCTTCGTGCTGCAGATGCTTGAAGCACAACCCGCGACGGCGGGTTCGGAAGTGTTCTGGGTCGGCGCGGCGGCGATGGGCTTGTCGCTGTCAGGACTCGCTGCGTTGCCGCTGTGGGGACGCGTGATGGATCGCTGGGGCGCCGAACGCGTATTGGTGATCGCAACCGTAGCCTCGATCGTCACGCATTTGCCACTGCTGATATCACAGACGCCATTGCAGGTCGTTCTGTCCCGCGTTGCGTTTGGGTTGTCCGCGTGCGTGGTAATACCCGCCATAGTCCGCCTATTGAAAAACTACGCGCCTGCGGGCATGGACGCACGCGCCATCGGTTATGGGTCGTCATGCAACTACATAGGCTCGGGACTGGGGCCGTTTGTCGCCGGACTGCTCGGTCCGTTAGTCGGTTTGCGCGCCTACTTCGCAGTCACCATCGTGGTCACGGCGGTAGCGCTATGGCTGTGGATGCGAAGCATCAAGAAAGCGCAAGCAAAAGGTCAGGCGTGAACAGTTATCGAAAAGCGCGCAAATCTGGCGACCAAGTACGTCCCTACGTTAGGGTGACAGTGGGGTCCGCCAATCGAGTGCTGGTTGTGCAGCGCGGTAACGGGCGCGACCGGCCAAAAGGCATCAGCGCGGAAACTGAGATCATCTTCCATTTCGGGCGCGGCTTACACCTTATTTGACAACACACCGTAGCCACCGGCTTATCAATGTACATGAGCATTACTTTCCAATCGATTATATGAAAATCGCGGCATAATGTTCTTTGTCAAACGTAAAAAAGTTACGGCAAAAGAATCTTTGACATGAAGCAGCATATGCCTACCATCAGCCAGTTTTTCGGGATCGTGATCCAAATGTTCTGGCGGGAGCACGCGCCGCCTCATTTTCATGCACTGTATGGCGAGTATGAATCCTTGATCGAGATACGTACTTTGGATGTGATCAAGGGTAGTCTGCCAAGACGTGCGCAGGCACTGGCACTTGAATGGGCAGCACTGCATCGCGCCGAATTAATGGAGGATTGGAATCTATATTAATCGAAAAAGATACCCCAAAAAATATCGCCCCTGGGCTAAGGGCGGCGGCTTGTCGTGTGCGTGCCGTTAATGTGCTGCCAGGCTGTCGACTCTCCATCACGTGCAACGATGGCACGAATGGCATCGTGGATATATCAGCGCTGGTGAATAGTCCCGTCGCAGGAATGTATGCAGCGCTCAAGGATGCGCAGTTGTTTCAGAAAGTCAGCATTCATCTCGGTGCGCTCACTTGGCCTAATGGCGCAGACCTTGACCCGTTATAGGCGCACGAGGAAATCAGTAAAAGTAAAACGTGGTCTGTCCCTGTTTAACAGGGCCAGCTCGAACTCAATCGGCGTGATAAGTTGTGTTAATTTTAATTTAAAGATCAATAATTTTAGAGTTCCACCAAAATGAATATTAAAAATATTTCCAGCCAGATATCGACTGGAATCATTGTCGGCCTGAGCGCAATGGTCTATGCAATTTCGCATGGTGCCTTATTGTTTTCCGGGAGCGCCTCCATTTTTGTTTCAATCGGGATGACTGCTTCATTAATTACGGCCGTCATTTGCGCGATTGGGAGCTGCTTTTTTAAAGAGAAGACCTTCAACATGGGTACGGACACCAGTACCGTATCTGTGATGGTGGGGGCGTTGTTAGTGACTGAATCGCTGCCGACGTCTCAGGGCATGGCGCAAGCCACTTTATTATTGATTCTCTTGACCGTTTCTTTAATCTCAAGTCTCATCTTTTACCTTTTTGCCAGATTGAATCTGGCCAACCATGTACGCTTTGTTCCATTCTCGGTAATGGCTGGTTTCCTTGCGTCTACTGGTTGGCTAATGTGCAGTGGTGCATTGATGATTATTTCCGGAATATCGCTTAGCGTTTCCGGAGTTCAGAATTTTTTAACGAATCCATCGCGGCCTGAATTGCTTGCCGGTTGCGTTGTTGCGGCTACTTTGTTAGTTCTGAAAAAGAAGTTATCAACTGCAATTTTGATTCCTTTGATCATCGTTTTTTTTACATTGGCCACCTCCTTCTTCCTCAATAGTTCGCATTGCATTGGCCAGGAAGGCATTTGCTCACCTAATACCTGGCGGTTTTCTTCGGTTTCCAAGAGTTCATGGATTCCTTTTTGGCAGTTGGATTTTATAAATGTAAATTTAGAAACGTTAATACAAGCATTGCCATCCATACTGGTGGTTTCTTTTGTCGGTGTGATGAGCATACTTTTGGCTGTAGCAAGCCTGGAGCTTTCGTATAAAAAAGAATTTGATTTAAACCAGGCGCTACGGGTTCATGCGGGATCTTCCATAATTTCCGGCTTATTCGGGGGGTATTTAGGAATTATTTCAACGGGTAGAACTACCCTGAACAAAGCGGATGGCGGGGTAATTTCAAACATAGTGGTGGCCTTGATTTGCCTGTTCATGTTGATGGGAGGAGGCGAGGTATTGATGTTGATACCACGCGCAGCCTTGGGAGGCGTTATATTGTTTTTAGGCATCGCCATGCTTAAAAACTGGGTATGGGATCAGCGCAAATTTCTCAACAGAGGAGAATTGGCTGCGATCGCAATCATTCTGATTGTAGTGGCTAATTCTGGATATCTCACCGGCTTTGGAGTGGGTGTCGTGCTGGCGTGTATAGCATTCGTAATCGCCTGTGGCAAAAGTCCACTCACAAGTTTAAGAACGGATTTATCCTTATTTTCGAGCTCCGTTGTGCGTCATGAGCGGCAGAGAAAAATTATTAATGAATGCGGGGCTCAATCGCGAGTTTTCAAGTTGATTGGATATATATTTTTTGGGTCTGCCAGCAATATCGAGCTCATTTTTCAGGAGATTGAGAGGCAGAACATAGAGAATATTTTGCTCGATTTTTCTGATGTTATTGGGATAGATCGATCTGCCATCGGGGTGTTTCATAGGATATTGCGGCGAGATAAGCTGTCAAGAGTTAATTTTTATTTCGTATACAGTGCTGGCAATAAAGATATCGTTCGCTCAATTGCCCCGTATCCGGGCAGTGGCCCGATAGTCAGTTTTTATTCAAACCTGGATGCAGGCCTTGAGGCTATGGAAGAGGCTATTCTTGAAAAAAATAAATATGTGGGTGCCGCCGTTGATTGCTTTGATTTCTTTGAGAATATCGATGAGCAGAAAATTGTGATCGAATGCTGCGAGTTGAAGTCATTTGAGGTTGGGCAGGTTTTATGCAAGCAGGGTGACTCTTCCAGTGAAATTTATTTTTTAAAAAATGGATCTCTTGAAATTATTACAGAGGTTAATGGGGCTGAAGTACGTCTATCCAAGCTTGGTGATGGGGCAATGGTCGGTGAAATGGCCTTTTATAGTGGGGATAAAAGGTCTGCGACCATACGGGCAAAAGCCCCCTCTAAAGTTTATGTTTTGGATAACCAGTCACTGTTGAGGTTGCGTGAGTGGCGGCCGGAGTTGGCTAATAAGCTTGATATATTCGTGATCAAAAAATTGGCAAACGCCTTAATAAGGGTGAATAAGTTAATTGCTGGACAGTGACAAGTTCTCGCCCCTTGTCAGTTCTTTTCCTTGGCGATGCGGAGATTCGATAGTTCTGTAGCCAGATCGATCCAGCGATCCAGCAGAAGCTTCAATCGTTCGTAGATTTTTAATTGCTTACGGATCGTTGGCAAGTCTGCCTTCTTGACGAACATGAAAAACACCTGCAATCGGCCCGCGATGACATCGTTCATCGCCAATGCCACACCCTTGTAACTGATGCGTAAGATTCTTACCCCGGCCATGGCATTTAACAGTTCCGCCGCGAGGTGGTTGGTACGTAACCGGTAACCCTGAGGCGTTGTTGCCGGGCGAGGCCAACCGGGCAAACTGAAGGCGGCATATTTCTGGCCCGTGTATGGGGAACTGGATGAGGTGTGCTTTCCGTTCTTCGAAAGTCGCCGCGCCGAACATGTCGAACAGGCGCTGGGCTTAACGCACGCCGAGGGCGCCGTTTTGCTCTCTGATGGCTACGCCGCTTACGTCAGCTATGCGACCAAGACCGGGCTGACGCATGCCCAATGCTGGGCGCACACCAGACGCAAGTTGTTCGAGGCTCAAGATATTGAACCACAACTGGCGGCCGAGGGGCTGGATCTGATCGGTGGCCTTTACGCCGTGGAAGAACGCATTCGCGAGCAAAAACTCAGTGAGGCGAAGAAGCTCAACTATCGATTGATGCACGCCAAGCCGATTGGCGAGCAGTTCTTCGCATGGATCAATCAGCAGTTCGAGGCGCAGGGCTTGCTGCCGAGCAACCCGATGACCAAGGCGTTGGGCTACGCCCGCGAGCGACGATATGGCCTGGAGGTTTATCTGACCGACCCGGACGTGCCGATCGATACCAATCATCTTGAACGCGCATTACGCGCAATTCCCATGGGCAGAAAGAATTGGCTGTTCAGCTGGACCGAACTCGGGGCCAAACATGTCGGGATCATGCAAAGCCTGATCGTCACCTGCCGGCTCCACCAGATCGACCCGTACGATTATCTGGTGGACGTGCTGCAGCGTGTCGGCCAGCATCCGGCCAGCCGCGTCCACGAACTGACACCGCGATTGTGGAAACAATTCTTCGCCAGCAATCCGCTGCGTTCAGCTTTGCATAACATACGGCCCTAATCAAGGACTCCGGCTGGTTACCGATTACGTTGGTACTGCCGGTCACACCCGATCCGTAATTGATTTCGCCCGGGCGTGCTTTGGCTAGCGCAATCAGTTCTCTGAATGTCCTTACCGGCAGGGATGGATTTACCACGATGATATTGGGCGTGCTGGCCGCGAGCGTGATCGGCGCACTATCCTTCATCACCTCGTAAGGCCCATTGTCCTGCAGCAGCGCGTTAAGCCAAATGGGAGCGCCGTAGAAAAGCAGCGTGTAACCGTCGGCGGGCGCCTGCACCACGACTTGTGCAGGAATAATCGCGTTCCCTCCGCGATTGTCGACGATCACCTGCTGGCCCAATGGTCCAGCGATGCCTTGCGCAATAAGTCAAGCCACCTGATCGCCGCCACCGCCTGCCTCGGCAGTGACGATACGTATGACCTTGGACGGAAAATTCTGTGCCGAAACCGGACCCGTATCCAAGGCGCGATCAGGACCAACCAATGCATGCACGTCAAGAAACACCGCATTACTCCCCCCGGAGTTCTACATTAATTCATGGATTTATAGTGCCAGCCTGCGCCCCACACCCGCAGCAATCGCAAGCTCGTAAGTCTTTGCGGCTATTGCAACATCGGTGATCGAGAGTCCGTGAGAACAAAACAGCAAGTTTGAATCCACGAAGTCGGGAACTGGTATACGCCCGGCGACGATATCGCCGAACGCTTCAACTCGGTCCCAGGTCGTTATACCCTT
>CANJQI010000052.1 GCA_947476215.1 Betaproteobacteria bacterium | reverse complement strand
AGTGGGGGGCAGCGAAGCGTAAGGTCGACTTCTACGATGTAAAGTCCGATCTGGAGGCATTGCTTGCGCCGGTAAAGGTTAGGTTCGAGGCGGCTCAGCATCCCGCCCTGCACCCCGGTAGGACTGCCCGATTGACCTTGAATGGGACTCAGTTTGGGTGGCTGGGTGAGTTACATCCACGATTAAACCAGAGGTACAATTTACCCTATTCACCAATATGTTATGAGGTTTATCTAGAAACAATATTAGATAAAAAATTGGTGTGTTATCGGGAGTTTTCCAGGCAGCCCCAGGTGCGGCGTGATATCGCTGTTGAGGTAGACCACAATGTCAGTGCTCAGGAAATGCTGGATGCGCTGAGAAGAGGCGCGCCCAGCATCGTTTTAGAGGTCACCTTGTTTGACGTGTATCGTGGGAAAGGCATTGATTTAGATAAAAAAAGTGTTGCGTTTCGTATATTATTGCAAGATACTCTCAAAACACTGACCGACGCTGAAGCGGGAGCTGCCCAAGAGCAGATGCTTCAAGTTTTACAAGAACAATTTCAGGCAAAGCTACGTAAATAAAGGGAAATCATGACTTTGACCAAGGCTGAGTTGGCGGATCTGTTATTTGAGAAGGTTGGGTTCAACAAGCGCGAAGCCAAAGACATGGTGGAATCTTTTTTCGAGGAAGTCCGAACCGCACTCGAGAACGCGGAGGGAGTCAAGTTATCCGGATTCGGCAATTTTCAGTTACGTAACAAACCGCAGCGCCCCGGCCGCAATCCGAAGACTGGCGAAGAGATCCCGATTACGGCACGACGTGTGGTCACCTTTCACGCATCTCAAAAGCTGAAGGGCATGGTCGAGAAGAACTATAGAGATGGAAACAAGCCGCAGTCCTAAAGATGCGTTGCCGCCTATCCCGGCAAAGCGCTACTTTACGATCGGTGAAGTTAGTGAATTGTGTGGCGTCAAACCTCATGTGCTGCGCTACTGGGAACAGGAATTCACGCAGCTCAAGCCCGTCAAGCGTCGTGGCAACCGTCGCTACTATCAGCATCATGAAGTGCTGTTGATCCGGCGAATTCGTGATCTGCTCTACGACCAAGGCTTTACCATCAGTGGCGCGCGTAACCGACTCGACGAACTGATAGCCGAGCCGGCGAGAAAAAGCCGTGCAGCCGCCGCAGGCAAAGCCACACTGTCCGCATTTCGCAACGAACTAAAAAGCGTACTCGAAATATTGCAGCGTTAATTGTCGTTGCTTGCCGCACGGGCGATGTAGCCTTACCCCGTCTGTTATAATGATTACTTCGGGGCGTAGCGCAGCCTGGTAGCGTACCTGCATGGGGTGCAGGTGGTCGGAGGTTCAAATCCTCTCGCCCCGACCAATTTCATAAATAGAACAATAAGTTACAGAGCAGAAATGCCCGAGTTAAAAGCTCGGATGTCCAAAACTCCCCCTGTTTGTCCAAAACTATCGCCTTTCTGGCAGCCGTAAAATGACCGGACTGACTGGCACTTCGTGCTGCTGAATATATCCCTCAGTTGTTCGAATACTTACGTGCGCGAGCCCCGTCTGGATGTCTTCGCTCGAAAATCCCTGTAACTTCGCGGCCGTCGTCGCATACGGTCGCAGCGCTTTGGGACATTGATTCCGCCGGGTTGAACGTGCGGGATCTTGCAGGTCAGTCTTTTTCTGAAGATTGTCTCTGACGCGTCTTCTTTGGGTTTACTGCCGTTTTCTTCAGGCTGCGCGTGAGTGCGAGAGCGTGCTCGTCGGTTTCCAGGTCGATTGCCTGCGTGAACTTCGCACAACCGTCAAATCCCGTCAGCAATTTCAAACCGGCAATATTCTGACATTTTCGCGCCGCCGGCCGCAGCAGTGAAGAACCCTGGCCGAAATTGGCTACCGCCTCGGCCGCAAGGTGCTGGCTGATGTGGCGAATCTCGTAAAACCGCAGACGATCCTCAGTTGGTATCGGAAGCTTGTTGCGCAGAAGTTCGATGGATCGAAAGCGCGGGGAAGCGTCGGTCGGCCGCAAATCAGTCAGGAAGTAGAGGCGTTGATCGTGCGCATGGCGCGTGAGAATTCTGGCTGGGGCCCGTGCTGCCACGGCCTAGCTGTGGTGTTTCAGCGTGGGCATAGCGCAAAACGGGCATGAATTCCCCGGCTTTTTGTTGCTCAAACTGGCTTGCAATCGACATCCGGGCAATAAAAACGCTTTTTTTCTACAAATCGGCGCCGAGGGATTTTTTGACCCTACGGGATCGAAAAGGCTGTCGAAAAGGCTTGACAATTTGTGCTGTAAATAGCACAGTATGTGTATGAAATCGCACAATATATATGAGCTTCTGGCGTCTCGGCGGAGGGAGCTGGGTTTGTCCCAGCAGGAACTTGCCGATCGGGTGGGCATGCGCAGAGAAAAGGTCAATAGAATCGAGAGCCAACGTATAGAGATTGGTCTCGGCGAAATTTCAAGATTGCTGGACGTGGTGGGGCTGGTAATCTCTGTGGAGAAGAAGCTAGGCGCAAAACAGGCTCGCTCCAAAGTGGCCCTAAATTCTCATGGTCTTGCGCCAAGAGATTTTGAGAGTGCGTCTTTTTTTGACGGAAGTAAGGCGAAAGTTATTGATTGGGGAAAAACCCCTAGGTGATTCTCAAGCCGGAAGACGCTGCTTGGCTGATTAAAAAGACCCTTTCAGATCGCACTGTTCTGATCGGGGGGCAAGCGGTTGCATTTTGGGCGAAGTATTTTGGACTCTTGCCGCGCATTCCTGCGCTGTCCCGAGACATCGACTATCTGGGCACCAAGGCGGCAGCCAGGAGCGTCTCCGACCGTCTTGAAATTCCGCACAAATTAACCGTAGCAACACTCGACGATGCGACGCCCAGCACAGCCGTCCTATTAGTGCCAATGGACGGTTATCCAGAGCCAATCATTATCGATTACCTGGCGTCTATAACCGGCGTTGCTGCCAACAAGGTCCAACAATCTGCCGTAACAGTTGAGCTGGATAAGGAGCGCCTGAGAGTTCTGCATCCGCTCCAGCTTCTACAGACCAAAATCTGGAACCTTTACGCCTTACCGGAGAAGAGGACTGACGAAGGGCGCGAGCAGGCACGGTTGGCAATCGAGATCGCAGGCGCCTATCTGAACGAAATTGCTATGGGGCAGAGACCATTGCTCGACGCGATAGAGACCATCGCAAGATTTGCTGCAACGAATCCCTCGCAGTATGCAAGGAAAAATTTCGAGTTGGAGTGCCTCGATGCGATTCCGTCTCGTGCATTTGAAGGGGGTGTTCTGCCTCCGGAATTCCACGACAAGCGCTGGCCGCAGATCTTGAAAGCCAACGCTGGCTTTCTGAGAGGTAAACACCGTTAAGGGCGAGGGCATTTGTGCGTGATTTCGTGCGTCACCAATGGCTTTATTTGCGGTCGCGCTGGGTGACGCCAGCTTGGCTGGATGCACTTCCAGATGAGCACAAGAAGATAGTGGCGACCGGGCCGTTTCCTCGCCGACTCCGCAGGCTCGCCGCGGCGCATGTCGGCACGTTTTCCTGGGTGATGGTGCCGCACAAGGGCAATCCGGAGATACACAACGGTTCAGCGTTCCTGCTGGATTGTGGCCTAGGGCCTTTCTTGGTGACCGCCGGACATGTTTATACCGATTACTTGGAGATATTGATTTTAAATTGAAATAATTATATCCAACCGATCCGGCGTCACTAGGCGAAATTGCCGACAATATAGATGCATTGACGTGGTAATGCAATCGCATTACCATTGGCGCGTTCACTCATTTCAAGGAAAAGTGCCATGGTCGCGTCCCTCGAACTCGAATCCACGCTCACCGACCGTTACCAGACCACGGTGCCGGAAACCGTTCGCCGTACGCTCAAGCTCCGAAAGCGTGACAAGATCCACTACACCATCCGAGATGGCGAAGTGGTGCTCACGCGCGCCGAAGTCACCGAAGGCGATGACCCGGTGCTCGGGCAGTTCCTGGGATTCCTCGCACGCGACATCGCCAGCCACCCGGAACGACTTCAAGCGATTGACTCGGGCTTTGTAAAGCGTATTCAGTCTCTGGTCGGGGGTGTCAAAGTCGATCTCGACGAAGCGCTCTCGGTAGACGATGAATGAAGGGTGGTAAGCCGACGTCACTGGGCGTCAACGGTTGGACGATTTATGCGCACCCGCTGTTCCTTGATCAGGTTGAAGCGCTGATCCAGCAGGTCGAAGGGCTGAAGCGGAAAGACCCAAAAGGTTTCACCAAGAAGAACGCCACCAAGCGCCTTGCCGCAATCGCCAAGCTCGCGTTCGACGTGATTCCGCAGGACCCGGCAAGGACTGAATACCGCCAGGGCAGTACTCTCGGGGAAAACTACCAGCACTGGTTTTGTGCCAAGTTCTTCCAGCAGTACCGGCTATTTTTTCGGTATCACGTAGCGACCAAAGTGATCCTTTACGCTTGGGTCAATGACGAGGACACCAAACGCGCTTACGAAAGCGGCGATGATGCTTATCGGATCTTCCGCAAGATGCTGGAAAGCGGGACGCCCCCGGACGATTGGGATCGGCTCCTCGCCGAGGTTCGCGCCGAATCTGATCGCCTGCAAAAGCTCGTTGCACAGACTACAGCGGCCAAGCCCTGAAATTTCAATGATGTGCTATGAGCGACGTTGCTGGAGAGTAACCGCAAAACTCCTTGCGGGAGTTTTGTGGGACCCTCTTTTGCATCGTCCTGTACAGTTATGCACGGTTGCAGCGAGCGTCGTGCAATTTATGATTAATAAACAACTACTTATTTCTGCATACTTTCATGGGGTGCAGGTGGTCGGAGGTTCAAATCCTCTCGCCCCGACCAATCAATTTAATCAATGAGTGGCGATGGAAATTCAGGTTGCCATCGTTTCTCGTTTGAACCCGCCGGCAACAATCACAGACGCTGTTGTGAAACCACTGTCGACCGGAAACATATATGGATACAGTGACTTATAGAGTTCCATGACAATGGTACGCGGTCTTGTCCGCGTACCTGCGCTGATTGCAGGTACGCATAAAGTTATATTCTCTGTCACCCTATTAATAATCATAGAGTTATGAATTTTCACTGCTTGTTTCTTGAGCAGGATGCTCGCTGAAATTTCCAAACTTTGCAGATTTTGGCTCTGGAATTCGCGTCGCATGGTCGAAGGTGACGTCGGATAGCGCTGCATGCCTGTGCTGGGCGCGGGCTATGAAGTCCTCGTCAGGCCATCCAAGGAATGGGGCATCGTGTTTCCCTTTACACAGTAAAAGTTGGATCGCATTTTCGATGAACCTTTGCATACGAAGAGTTGGCCATGACAACAGATGAGGCTATGAAACAACCTTGGTTAGCTTCAAGTGTTTTTTTCGCGTGCCAACGAACTATTTCGTCGGGGACGTCGTGAAGTTTTTGGCGCTTTGCCCGCCGTCGATAACTTGCGTCGCTTGGCGCTAGACTTGCGGACCGCGGGTTTTTTGTGTCCTACCTTCTTCGCCGCTGCGGATACAGCGCTTTTCTTCGTGGTACGTTTTTTTGCGCTCCTCTCGGACACTGTCGCCGGCACGGCCAGTTCGAGACCGAAAATTTCGGCAAGCCCGGTGTCATCAAGGCGCTTGCTGTTCGCTGGTCCCGTTTTGCCGAGCGTGACGTCCTGCCCAGCCGCGACGATCAGGTCATTGTGGTCCACTTGCCGAAGGACAAACAGCACCTCTGGCGAATGATCGAGCCGGGCGCCGATGCCGTAGAGCACAGCGGCAATGTGTTTACACATGGCGGCCCAGTCCGGGCAACTGCAAGTGAAAGTAATCTCCTTTGGCGTGGGGAAGAGCCCGGCACCCTCCCGGCAGATGCGCTCCATTACGCCCTTGGAGAAGCGGCCCTGTAGCAGTTCGACCAGGGAATCGATTGCACCGGCGCAGTCATTGCGGATAGCGCTCCAGCGTGACTTTGGCACAGGAGAAATCTTCGCCTTCACCGTGTATAGACTGGAGCCGCTCACTAGCGCAGTTACGTTGCCGGGCGTGATCCGTAGGTCGACCACCGAGCCGTTACGTACATAGGTGCGGCCGCGCGGAAGGCGGTTCTCGTAATCGCTGTAACGTTCCAGGTTGTCGCACCAGGCTTTGCCCCAGAATGTATTCGCGATGGATCGCCCGTTTATGACTACGCCAGATGGGGTCTCGCCCTTCTTCCTGAGTTTTGCCAGCGTTCGCTCCGCATTCTTTCTGCGAGTGGCGACCGAGACATAGGGTTTCCAACCATAGAACATCTGATTACTCCTGCTTCGAAGCTGCATGAACATCGAGGGCGACGAGCTTTAACAGATCGTCATCTCTCATTTCGGTCAAAAGTACCTCGGCACCGCCCTCGATTAGATCGTCGGAGAGCTGTCGTTTCGATTCGATCATCTGATCGATCTTTTCTTCTATTGTGCCGCGACAGATGAATTTATGCACGAGAACGTTTTTTCTCTGACCAATGCGGAAAGCGCGGTCGGTAGCCTGGTTTTCCACGGCCGGATTCCACCAGCGATCAAAGTGTATGACGTGGGAAGCAGCAGTCAGATTGAGACCGCTGCCGCCGGCCTTGAGCGAGAGCACAAAAAACGGCACCGTTTCGTCGTCCTGAAACTGCGCCACCAGCGCCTTGCGTTTGCGAACCGGTGTTTCGCCATGCAACACCGCCCCGGGTCGTCCGAATACTGCGCCCAGGAAGGCTGCAAGCGGTGCAGTGACCTCGCGAAACTGGGTGAATACCAGAACCTTCTCTTGCTTCGCAGCAATGACCTCAACGATTTCGCGCAACCGTGCAAGTTTGCCGCTGTCGGCCTCATGCCATGCTCCGTCGCCCAGCCATTGGGACGGGTGGTTGCACACCTGTTTGAAGCGCATCAGAAAGGCGAGGATGACTCCCCGACGTTGCATGCCGTCGGACTGCCTCAAGCGCTCCGCAAGATCATCCACGGATTGCTGGTAGAGCGCGGCCTGCTTCCGGGTCAGGGTGCAAAAAGCTTTCAACTCTGTTTTGTCGGGCAGGTCGGAGATCACCGACTTGTCGCTCTTGAGGCGACGAAGAATATAGGGGCGCACGAGGTCGCGCAGAGGTCCGTACGGATTATGGGGACGTTTCGAGAGCCGTTTGGCAAAGTCCGTAAATGCCTTGGCGCCACCCAGCAGCCCTGGATTGACAAAATCGAAAATTGACCACAAGTCGGATAGCCGGTTCTCAACCGGCGTTCCGGTCAACGCGATTCGTGCTTCAGCAGTGAGTTGCTTGGCGGCGCGAGTTTGCTTTGCCGCAGGGTTCTTGATCGCTTGTGCTTCGTCGAGCACAACCAGATTCCACTTGACTTCCGCAGCCCACGGAAGGCGCAGCAGCGATCCATAGCTGGTGATCACTAGATCGAAGTCCGCGATGCGGACCTGATCGAGGGCTTTCAGTTCGTGCGCCGGAGTGGCCGACGGATGGGCAATCAGCGCCTTGAGGCTCGGGGCGTAGCGCTCGATTTCCGCGGCCCAATTCGCAAGCAGGGATGCCGGCGCGACGAGCAAGCTCGTACGCCCACGTGCGCCAGCTTCCGCACGCAGCACGAGCAGCAACGATAATACCTGTATCGTTTTCCCTAATCCCATGTCGTCCGCGAGACACGCACCGACGCCGAGCTTGGCGAGCAGGTAGAGCCAGCGCACGCCTATCTGCTGATACGGGCGCAGTTCGGTCTTCAATTTCTTTCCCGGATTCACCTGGGCCAACCCTTCGGGACTACGCAGCCCCTTGAGTGTTTGCGCGAGCCAGGGTCCGGCGGACACCTTGGACCATTCGGGGTCGACACCGGCCGCTGCCGTGTCACCCGCGACGCTTGCGCCGGCAAGCATACGCATCGCCTCGACGAAACTGATTCCGCCATCGGCCGATGCTTGCTCCACTCGACGAAAGTGAGAGAGCATGCCGGCGAGCTTTTCCCGGTCCACTTCTACCCAGCGTCCACGGATCATTGCGAGGCCCTCGGAGCCGGCCAGCAAACTTGTAACCTCCTTGGCCGTCAACGTCTCGCCGTCGAGTGTGACCTCCATGCGAAAGTCCAGCAGGGCATCCATGCTAAGGCCGGATGGCGCCTGGCCGCCGACGGTTGCACTCACCTGCGGACGCGGCGGACGGTTGCCTTTCCAGTTGCCCGGCACGCGCACCACCACACCGGAAGATTCAAGCAATGGCAAATCCGTGAGCAGATCAAGCGCCTCCTTGGGCGACCAGCGCAGCGGATGATAGATTTCACCCGCATCAACCATGGCCTTCAGCCATTGACACTGCTCGGCCGCGCGCTGCACGGGCAGAAAAAGCGACAACAGTTTCTGCCGGTTCGCCGTGCCGGCGTATTCGCGTAACGCCTGGGCGAGCGGCAAATGCTGGGCCGTGGCCTGTGCCGATAGCCCGGTGGTGTAGGTGGCCAGAAACGCAAACGGCGCCGCTTCGTCCTTGCGATTCTCGGCGAGATTGAAGTGAACGCGACCCACCAGGTTCCATGCGGGGTTCTTGCTTTTGAGAAACTCCTGAATCGAGGCGTTGGATGCGAGTAACTCCGCCTGGAATGCGCGTTCGAGCTCGCCCCAGAGTTTAAGCAGCGCATCGGCCGTCACGTACTCGGCTCCGGTCATAGGAGGTGCTGCGGCGGCAAAGAACTCCAGATCCGACGGCGGTGCAACGGCAACTGAACCTTTCGCGCACGGCTCGCCAAGGTGGGGTAGAGCGCAGACGGCGGTCACATATCGGCTGGCAAAATCTCTCCAATAACCGAACACGGGGGGCAGGACCGCACCGACCTCGCCTGCAGCGAGTTGGAGAAGTCCATGGCCTGCACCCTGCGTAAAGGCCGTTTGAACCCTGTCTGCGATGTCGATGGGGAGTGGAGTGCCTTCCGCATCATGTTGGATCAGCAGACGGCCATGTGGAGTGAATACTGGCGCCAAAAGATTGGCGGTGCCGTCTGCATGGACGGGACTCTTCACCACGGGACTCCCGCGCAACTTTTCGCGATCAACGACGCGGGATTGGAGTATTGTTTGTACGAAATGTCGCTACGACCGTAATTCACGGCTGTGCCAGACGCGAATGACGACCACTTCTCCGTGCGAATTGATCCGATAACGAAGGACGTAGGCGCCAGCGCCGAAGGTGGCGAAAATTTCTCGCCGACCGGTGTTGTCGTCCATGCTGCGTCCAATCTCCGGAAACTGGCCCAGCCGTTGGGCCGCCGCTCTGATGCACGTCACCACACTGCAGGCGGCTTTTGCGTTCTTTTCAGCAACGAAATCGTATAGGCGCTCAATATCGTCTAGCGCTTCCGGCAGCCAGACTAAGTTCGCCACGAGGTGCGCTTGCCCGCCTCTAGATCATCGAGCCATGTCATAACCTGGTCGTTCGGCAACGCCACGCCAGTGGTTTGGTACTGCTCCCAGCGTTGATCGTCTTCCATGCGTTCGCGCTCGCGTTGCTCCTCTCGGGCAAGATACTCCTCAATCGCTTTCTTGATAATCCAGTGTGTCGCCCGGTCTTTGCGCTGGCCTAGCGCCTTCAGCCGATCGCGAGTTTGGCGATCTAGTTTGATGCCCAGCGTGGTAGTGCCCATGTCCGTTGTGGTTTGCAGTTGCAACTATTGCAACTATAACGCAGTTCTTTGCACGCCGGTAGTAGATGCAAAGTACAAGTTCAGGCCGAGATGGCAGGGGCGCGAGGTTGCCGACCGGGGCATTTCTGGCATGGTTTTCTGATCGACACATGCCCCAAGAAAGTTTGAAAATTCCAATCGCTACCGGTAGCCTTTTTTTTGGCGAAAACACCGCTAGGTTTTTCAAACTATGGCCTTATTCGATGTTAAATATCAGTATGTTATGTGACGTTGCCCCGCTCCATGGGGTGCAGGTGGTCGGAGTCTGGGCAAAGAAGCCACGGAACTATGGGATGACGGCGCGATGGCCCAGTTAAGTGAGCGTTTTGCTTGGCTGCTGCAATCACCCGGCATCGGACTCTGCCCAGACCGATCGATGTCATGTTCGAAATCAGCGTGCCGCCGGTCAGCGGCAGCTCGGTCTTGTGCGTGTACGTGGCGCCTAGCATGAGCGTGTCGCTGGCCTGATACTGCAATCCGAGTTTGAGGCCGGCCTGCACCGCGCTGGCGCCCTTGAGCTCAAATCCAAAGAAGGACGCAGCCGGGTTGCGGCATTGAAGAATGAGGTGCCGGTGAATACTTTCTGGCGCGCGCTGGCGTAGGTGACGGGCACGGATATGCCCAGCGCCAGTCGATCGGTGACTTGCCATGCGGCGCCGGGGCTCAGACGTGCAATACCGAAAATGCCCGCAAGGTCATCGCGCGTGCCAAACGCCGTGGCTATGTTTTCGAAAATGTTCCCGGCGCCGCCCTGCGCGAACAATCCGATGGCGACGGTGACGGGCGTACCCGCGATTTGTTGGGCGTAGCCGAAACTGCCTACGGGTATCAGTCGGTTGGAGACGCTGCGGTCATTGCCAAAAACGTCCAGGTGTTTGACGTTCATCCCGTAGGCTACCGAGCTGAACAGATCCATGCCGCGATTGCGGATCTGAGCGAGGCCCGCCGGTTTGGTATTGAGCGCCGTGGTGTCGCGTGCAACCGCAACATCCGCGCCGCCCATGAGTACGGATTCGGTGCCGAATCCAATCAGATTGAGTTCATTTGAAGCCACCGCGCAGGACGATATGCCCGCGAAGAGCAGGGCGATACAGCGAGGAACGATGATTTATCTCGATATTCGTTGTTTTTATTCCGCCTGATCGTTACGCACGAGCGGGGAGATAAGCCTCATAACAGTTGCTCCGCCCTGCTTGGCCAGGAGAGGATTTTGCAGCCACATCTGGATAAAGAAATCACGCATCTGATCGGATTGAGCAAGTCTGCTGAGCAACAGTTCCTGAGGAATCACTTTATGTGTTTTGTCATCGGAGTTAGGCATTCGGATCTTCTACACGCTTTATTTTTTCGAGTGCTGCAATATCGAGCTTATCCTTGGGCCGGTTTGCAATGCGCTTCATCGTCAGCAGGTCGTCAATAGAGGCGATCCACACCTTGCGGCCAAACAGATCACCCTCGACTGCATTTGTTGCAAGCATCTCGTAAGGCACATCCGAACGTACCAGAACATCCACCACGCTGCCGCCGATATGTGGTTCCCTGAGAGCAAATGCAAGCATGCCTTTTTCACGATGCCACTGGCCGATCAACCTCGCGTTGCGAAGCGATTCAATCGGTACCGGAATAACGGGAACCATCCCGAATTCCTGGACCACCGAGATAAATCGGGAAAGATTCTCGTCATTCATGGCAAGAACGAGATCGACATCAAAGGTGGAACGCAGATATCCATGTAATTGAACTGCAAGCCCTCCCACGAACACGTACTGAACCCGTTAATCCGATAATGTCTGGAGCAATTCAACGGTCTTCATTCGCAGTCATTGATTCGTGATTGGAAAGCATTGCGGTCCATGCTAATCGCAAATCAGGTTTGGGTCAAAATGGAGTGGCAACCTAAGGTTCAACTGCGGGAAGGCAAGCGAAGAATATCGCAGATTCTCTTTTGTCAGTGCCATGGAATTGTGACAGCTCTCACGAGAGTTGACTTGCGCGGCGGTGCTTTCACCAGCGCATTGATGGGTGCGATTCAAACTGATGTGTGAAATGGCTCAAGCGGACCACTTTGAATCGCTCGCCTAGCACGGGTAGCCCGGAGGAAGCGCAGCGTACTCGGGGGGGCATCGTCCCAGACCGGGCACGATCCCCGGATTCCACTTCGTTACATCCGGGCTACGAGCTGCGGACACATCAGTCTGAATCGCACCGCGCATTGATTGACCTGTCGCGGGCTCGACGATATAGTTCACAGGATGAAGAAGCCCTCGTCGTTGCTGATCTGCCTGTTCTGTTTTGCGTGGATTGCGGTTTCATATGCGCAGGACAATTATCCAAATAAGCCCATCACCATCGTTGTGGGCTGGACGCCAGGCGGGGCGGCTGATTTGATTACCCGGCTACTCGCGCGGGTGGCGGCGAAGGAACTGGGCCAGAACATCGTCGTGGACAACAAGCCGGGTGGCGCAAGTCAGCTGGCCTTCACTGCGGTTGTGAATTCCAAGCCGGATGGCTATACGCTGGGGCTGGGCAGCGCATCGTTCTTTCTGATTGCGCCGAATATCCGCAAGCTTCCGTACGATCCGATCAACGACTCCTCGCAGATACTGGGCTTTTACACGACGCATTTCGGTCTGGTGGTGCGCGCCGATGCGCCGTGGAAGAACTGGAGCGAGTTCAAGGATTTTGCCCGGCAAAACCCGAACAAGATCAGTTACGGCACGGCCGGCATCGGCACCATGCAGCACCTGGTGTTCGAGCGCATGGCGCAGAAAGACGGCATCAAGTGGACGCATGTGCCGTTCAAGGGTGGCAACGATACTATTACGTCACTGCTGGGCGGGCATATCAGCGCCGCAATACAGGGGCCCAGCGATATCGCGCCCTTTGTGCAGGACGGCAAGCTCAGAATGCTGCTCGCGCTAAATGACCAGCGCTGGGAGCAGGCGCCGAATGTTCCGCAGATACTGGAAGTGGGCTACGACTTTTCCACCTTCAATGTGGGCTCGATCTGGGCGCCGAAAGGCGTGCCAGAGGTGATACGCGCCAAACTCGAGGCCGCGATGTTCAAGGCCATGAAGACGCCGGAGTTTATCGATGGTGCAAAACGGCTTCAGCAACCGTGGTTTTTTGTCGGCGGACGCGAGTATACGAAGATGCTGCAGGATCGCTTCGAGGGCTACCGACATGTCGTCAGGACGCTGAATCTGCAGGAAGATTGATCGCGACTATCTGCTCTTCGCTGTCCAAGGGTCGACGACGGGAACTTTTAGATCCCGAAAATGGCGTCCGTTCCGGGTGGCAAGCGTGGCGCGGCGCGCGAGCGCAATGCCCGCGATTTGCGTGTCCCTCATGTCCACGGAGCGCCCGGATTTCTGCCGGTTGGCCGCCAATGATGCAGCTTCCGCAGCGGCAGCGCTGTCGAAATCCAGCACGCGATTTTCCAGGTCATCTTGCAGCAGGCTCGCAAACGCCGCTTCCAGCGTCGATCGTCGCCGGCCAGACGGCAGCAACGCCAGACCGAGGCGCGTTTCGAACAGCGTAATGCTGGTTATCCACACCGACTCGGCGGGTTGACGGTCCAGCCACGCCACGACCGGGACTGCCGGCGCCGTGCGCATCAAGGCCGAAATGACGTTGGTATCGAGGATGATCACTTGCCGAATTCCGCAGTTCGCGGAACTTCACCGTGCAGTTCAGGTAATTGCCCCGTCAGGCCTATCTTCGCGAATCGCGCCGTGATTCGGGAACCCAGCTTGGTTACTCTCTGGTTTTGGTCTTTTACGGCATCCCGCAAAATTTGCCGGATTTCCTCTTCCATGCTGCGTCCGTATCGTGTGGCGCGGCGCATGAGCCGAACTTTCACATCGTTTTCCAGATTGCGAACAACAAGTTGGGCCATGGGATGCTCCTTACAATGAACAGTTTGATATCATGATATCAAACTGGAGCACAGGAGTGCAAATTCAAATACGGCGCCAACGTCAGGATTTCAGGCGAACCGATCTGGTTCATTGCGATCATTCGACTCGTATGCCGGCGTCCTTGATGACCTTGCTGGTGCGGGCGAGATCAGATCTTACGGTGGCCATGAATTCCGCGGCGGTGCCGCCGACGACCTCAACGCCGGTCTTCAGAAAACCATCCTTGGTTTCCGGGCGGTTCAAGACCCGCATGATTTCCTGATTCAGGCGTTCCACGAGTGCGGGTGGTGTTTTCACGGGGGCGAATATGCCATACATGACGGTGTATTCGTAGCCCGGCAATCCCGACGATGCCACGGTCGGCACGCCCGGAATTAATGTCGAGGGATTTGCACTGGTGACCGCGACGGATCGCAGCCTCCCCGTTTTTACATGCTGTACTGCCGAACCGGGTGTCGAAAACATCATTTGCACCTGCCCACCTATCAGGTCGATGAGTGCCGGATTGGTGGCCTTGTACGGGATGCGAACTATGTTGATGCCTGTCATGGACTTGAACAATTCCGCCGGCAGGTGTGTCGCCGAACCTGTTGCGCCCGTCGCGTAGTTCAGTTCTCCAGGCCGCGCTTTGGCGAGGGCAATCAGATCCTTGACGGTCCTGATGGGGGTTGAGGGATGGACCACAAGTAAATTCGGTGAGCTTGTCGCCAGGACAACGGGCGCGAGGTCGCGCAGTGCATCGTATGACATCGACTGAATTAGCGGCAGTATCCAGATGCTGCTGCTGTAGTACAACAACGTATGACCGTCGGGTGCGGCTTTGATTGCGGTTTCTATGGCGAGTATCCCGCCCGCCCGGTTGTCGACTATGTTTTGCTGATTCAGATTGACCGTCAGGCCCTGTGCGATGAGGCGCGCGCCGAGGTCGCTGCCACCGCCGGCTTCGGTGGTCAGTATTCGTATCGGTCTGGTGGGGAAATCCTGCCCGACTGTATGACTTGAAATTATGCACAATTGGATAGACAGAGATACGGGCAATACGATACGAAATGCTGGCATGATGTCTCCCTTTAGCGCTAGTCGGCACGAATGCCGGCGTCCTTGATGACTTTTCCCATGCGCGTCATTTCCGCCTTGATGCGCGCGTTGAATTCCTGTGGTGTGCTGGCGACAATTTCCGATCCGGTGCTGATGAATTTTTCTTTCACATCGGCGAGCGCCAGGAAACGTACGAGTTCCTGATTCAGCCGTCTAATGATGGCGTCGGTTGTCTTGGCCGGCGCAAACATGCCTGTGATGGATACCGACTCGTACCCTGGCAGGCCCGAGCCCGCCATGGTGGGTATGCCGGGGAACAACGTGGATGGTTCGGCGCTGGTAACCGCCAGGTTGCGTAACTTGCCGGCTCTGACGAACGGGCCACCGGTTGCAGCCGTGGCAAATACCATGTGTACTTCGCCGGCCAGCAGCGCGTTGAGGCCGGGTATGTTTCCCTTGTAGGGTACGGAAACTATCTGGACGCCCGTCATGGTCTTGAATAGCTCCACCGCAAGATGTGGCGAGGTGCCTCTGGAGCCCAGTGAATAATTGAACTCGTTCGGTTTGGTCTTGAGCAGGGCAATGAAGTCCTTGACTGAGTTGACCGGCAGCGACGGATGCACGACCAGCAGGTTAGGGGAGCTTATGGTCAGACAGATAGACGCAAAGTCCCGATTCGGATCCCAGGGCACGTTGTCGCGCATATACGGCAGCAGCCATACGGTGCTGCCATAGTGCAGCAAGGTATGACCGTCGGGAGCTGATTTGGCTGCGGTCTCCACCGCGATAATTCCGCCGGCGCGGTTTTCGATGACGACCGGCTGTCCCAGGCTGGGGGAGATGCCCTGCGCCATCATGCGGGATGCGATATCGCTGTTGGAGCCGGGTTCGGTGGTGAAGATGCGGATGACTTTATTGGGATAGACCCCCTGTGCACTGGCTGCCCCCGTCAATATTGCGATCAGGAAGATCGACGTTATCCTCAGGCCTCGTCTGGTCATATAGTCACAGCTCCAAATATTCAATCCCAGTCAACCGGCGCGCGCGGATATGTTTAATCCGCGCGGCGTGGCGCGACATCAAGGTCGCATCATATTCCATTCAGTTCTGATAGAGTAGCGCCTGACCGGGCGGTCAAGAAATTGATATCATCAGTCCTTCGGGGGAGACGAAAAATGACATTTCAGCGGGATTTGGTCTGGCAGCAGCTGGACCTCTTGTATAGTGCCAGTGTTGCACGTCAGTTTGCGCGTTACGCGCTGGCGCTTAAGTTTTCCCTGATCCCCAAGGATGTCGTGCATCAGGCCAAGCGCTGTGTGCTGGATGCGCTGGGTTGTGCCATAGGCGCATACGAGGCGCCGGGGCGTCCCATCTGCGAAGACACCGTGCAGGAAATTGGTGGACCCAAGGAAGCGACAATATTCTGTTCCGGCACGCGCACCAGCGTGATGAATGCCGCCTTGGTCAACAGTTTCCTGGTGCGGTTTCTGGACTATAGCGACCTCGGCGGTGGCGGTCACAATTCGGATGCGATATCGAGCATATTGGCTATCGCCGAGCGCGGAAAAAACAACGGCCGGGACTTTCTGACGTCGACCGTGATTTCCTATGAACTCGGGGAACGGTTTCGCGATTCCATAGGCGGCAGCCTTGAGCATAAGGGATGGACATCGGACATCCGCGCGGGACTGAATCAGCCGCCGGCCCTGGGCAAGCTGATGGGCATGAGCGAGGAGCAGATCGCGAACGCGATAGGCATTTGCATGAGTCACGCGTTGCCGCTGGGTATACTCGATACCGACAAGGAAGAAAACGTCATGGCCAAGAACATCCGGTTCGGATGGGCCGCCCATGATGCGATATTGGCGTGCATGCTGGCCCGGCGCGGCTTTACCGGGCCTATGCGCATCGTCGAATCGAATGCCGGGATACGCAAAGTCATACTGCAGGACGACATGGATCTTGAGCGCCTCACGGATTTCAGCGGCTGGCGCATTATGGACGTGCGCTTTAAGGGCCTGTGCGCCAATGGCACCAGTCACGCGCCTATTTATGCGACGATGGCTATTGTCAAGGAGCAGGATCTGCAGCCCGCGGACATTGCGTCAGTGCATATCAAAACAACGCCGCGCGAAGCACGGCATACGACCACGGGCGCCAAGAAATATCCAAGAACCGCAGAAAACGCCGATCACAGCACGTTTTACGGGAATGCGCTTGCCATCAAGGAGCGCGCATTCGGGCCGGACTCCATACATCCCGAGAAATTCACCGATCCGGTGGTGCTAGACCTGATAGAGCGCATAACCGTGGAAGCGGACGCGTCGCTGTCTAAATATCAAGGGGTATCGGAGATCACGACCAAGGACGGCCGGTTTTTTCAGAAACGCATCGATGTGCCGCATGGACTGGACACTGATCCACTAACGGACAAGGAGCTTGAAGACAAATTCAGCGACATGGCCTCGAAGCACATGGGCAATGCCCAGATACGCAAGATTTTCGACGCTTGTTGGAATCTGGAAAAGGTCGCCGATGTTGGTGCGCTGGTGAAGTTGATGGTATTCCCGCGCAAGCGCGTAACCGCAGGCGTGAAGCGCGGCAAAAAATAGCAACGCCCGCCCAACAAGGCAGGTAATTCAGAGCGTAGCCCGGAAGAAGGCCACGGCATTTTCATGGCCGTATTCCGGGGAAGCACTAGTGCGCGAACTCACGTGCTTTCGATTCACGGTGGATTTTCCCGGAATACGTCCTGCGGACTCCTTCCGGGCTACGGGAAATGTGCGCATCGAATAGTCTGAATAGACGCGCCGACAATTAACTTACGTTTTCAGCGTAAACGGATTGAAGTCCGTATTGCGGTCGTAGTAGTCCTCGTGTTCGGCGCGTTTGAGCGCGCCAACGATCTTGTAGGTCAGAGGCGTGAACAGGATTTCCACGGCGACCTTGGTGGCAAACTGCGCGGCGATGACGAGCGGCAGTTTGTCGTTTGGGATGATGCCGGTGTTGTAGAACGCCAGCGGATAAAACAGCAGCGAATCCACGCCTTCGCCGAATATCGTCGAACCTATGGTGCGTGTCCAAAGCCAGCGGCCGGCGGTCATGATCTTCATTTTGGCGAGCACGAAGGAGTTCACGAATTCGCCGCACACGAATGCGATCAGCGACGCCAGCGCGATACGCCAGGTCGAACCGAAGGCAATCTCATAGGCGCCCTGGTTGTGCCAGAACGGAGCAGGCGGCAGCTGGACTATGACCCACGCCATCAGGGACGCGAACGCGAGCGCGGCGAAGCCTGTCCAGATGACGCGCCGCGAGCGGGCATATCCGTAGACTTCAGTCAGTATGTCGCCAAACACGTACGAGATCGGGAAAAACAGCACGCCGGCGCCGAATACCAGCGTGGCAAGTCCCGGATGTATGCCGGCTAGCCACGGCGTTTCTATCTGCGCAATCTTGGCGGGGCCGATCAGGTTGGAGCACACGAGTACGGTCACAAACGCCACCAGTACGAAATCATAGTGGCGGTAGGGCTTGTTCGCGGGGAGCTTGGTATTCATCGTGTATTGGCTGCCATGTTAGCAGGCTGCGCGGGATTGCCGTCAAATCTCGAGGCACCGACCGTAACCATTTCGGATATCGCGGTCGCAAATGCCACGCTCTTCGAGCAACAATTCAATCTCAAGCTGCGGATTCAGAATCCAAATCCGGAAGACTTGCGCATCGACGGCATGGCGTTCGATCTCGAAATCAGCGATCCGTCGTTCGCAAAGGGCGTGGGAAACCGGCTCGTGACGGTGCCGCGTTTTGGTTCGGGCGTGATCTCGGTCGAGGCCATCAGCTCGCCGGGCGGAATCATCGCGCAGTTCAGCGCGTTGGCGCGTGCCAAGAATGTCGGGCTCAAGTGCCGGATTCGACGGCGGCTGAGTGTGGGCGATGGCAAGATAAGTCCCGTTCGAGCGGCGCGGCGAGTTTGACTGGAATCCCGCAGTGCCCTAGCCCTGACGTAGCTTGCAGGATTAGGCGTCCGTATTTCATGCACGAACATATACCTACGCGCATAACATCTGGTGCATTATGAGGTCGGCCGGTTGCGCCTAAGTGTGTTCAAAAATGCGTTTAAGCCTTTGTTTAATAATGTAAGATTAAAGAGCCCTCTGGGCGCGCTGGGTGCATGCTGGACTTTCGTATCACCAATTTCTGAAAAGGCTTTAGTTTTATGGGGTTTCGTAACATATGAAGAATGTATAACATATTCCATTGCCAAACCCATGTTTTTGGAGGATTATTACCGACCGGCCATACGCTACGTGCGGGAAGCCGGGGGCTGTTATTTCACGGCGAGGATAATGTCCAATGGCGAAAGTGGTTGTTTTCAATCAAAAAGGTGGCGTCGGCAAGACCACGACGACACTGAGTCTGGCGGCCTTGCTGGCGCGTCGTGGACGGCCACCCTTGGTTCTGGATCTGGATCCTCAGGCTCATCTGTCGTCGATCAGCGGTGTTACCGTTGAGGAAGGACGCAACAGTCTCTACGCGTATTATCAGGACGCAAAACCGCTTGCGGAATTGATACGCCCCGGCGGCGCGGGCTGGTCCATCATCCCGTCGCACCTCGATCTGTCCAAGGTCGATTCCCAGTTCGGCAAAGGGCCGCAGGCCTTGAACAAGCTTAACCTCGGCATCGTTCGGGAAAATCTCAATACCGAACGCCCGATACTGATGGATGCGAGTCCGTTGCTGGGCGTGTTGTCGCTGAACGGAATATTCGCCTGCGATCGCGTGCTGATACCGATATCAGCCGACTACCTGGCGATCAACGGCGCGTTGCAGGTCGACCGCACGTTGCGGGCGCTGGACCGGGTGCTGAAAATGAGCCCCATGCGGCGTTTTGTCATCACCCGCTTTGACGCGCGGCGCAAGATGTCGGCGGACATCGAGCAAAAATTACGCGAACGGTTCGGGGCGGAATTGTGCGAATCGCGAATTTCGGAAAATGTCAGCCTGGCCGAGAGCCCGGCCCAGAATTGCGACGTATTCACTCACGCCCCGAGCAGCCGCGGCGCGCGCGATTACACTGCCCTGCTGGACGAACTCGAGGCGGTCGGATTCCTGTCTTAGCCCTTGGGCGGCGTGTCCGTGGTGGATTCCCTGCCGATCAGTGAAATGACGCTCTCGAAGCTCATCCCGTCTTCTTTCACGGTCTGCTGCATCTCCTTGCATTCGAGTATCACGCAGCGCTGATATATTTGCGCAATCTTGCGTTCGGCTTCGGGTTGATCTTGCGCGGCAACCAGCAGATTTTCGACGATCATGCCGCCGCGGGTCTTGATTCTGAATCCGTATTTGATCATATTGAACTCCGGCGCCTGAATACACCTATCCCTGAAATGCCCAGCGCCCCGCACCATGGGCGGTCAAGTTACCAGCAATAGTCATGATTTGGCGGTCAATGTGCCGTATGATCCGGGGAATACCGTAAACGATAACATTGTAACGTGTCGGTAAGGATACACCCACGGACCATGCGCCGTGCCTCGCATGGTTGGCGGGGCATGGTTCGAGGAACGATGTCCGAACTAATTGGCACTCAGGCGCTCAAAAGGACTCCGGAAGCAGGGGAAATTCTAGGTCCGCCGGTGGCCTCACGCGGTTTTACTTGATATTCGGGAGCATGGAATGCGCAGCAGGCTGCAAAAGCTAGGACTGATTACGCTCGGCGTATGCGTCGGGGTAATGATTTCACTCAATTTTTCAGCGGTTGCGCAGCGTGATGCGGTAGGCCCGCTGCCGGTTGAGGAGTTGCGCGCATTCACCGAGGTTTTTGCACGTATCAAGGCCGACTATGTCGATACGGTCGACGACAAGAAGCTTATTACCTCGGCGATCACGGGGATGGTTGCCGGACTGGACCCCCATTCCGGTTATCTTGATCAGGACGAGTTTCGGGAATTGCAAGTGGGCACGCAGGGCGAGTTCGGCGGTCTGGGCATAGAGGTAGGCATGGAAGACGGATTGGTGCGGGTCATTTCTCCGATCGACGATTCGCCGGCATCGCGTGCAGGTATTACGCCGGGCGACCTGATAATCAAGATAGACGACAAGTTCGTCAAAGGCATGACGCTCAGCGATGCCGTCAAGCAGATGCGCGGCAAACCCGATACGCGTATCACGCTGACCATCGTGCGCAAGAGCGTACCCAAGCCTTTTGTCGTAACGCTGACACGTGCCGTGATCAAGATACAGAGCGTCAAGTACAAATTGCTGGAACCCGGTTATGGCTACATTCGGGTTACACAGTTTCAGGAGCGTACTGCGGAGTCTCTGGCTATGGCCATAGAAACACTGTTCAAGCAAAACAAGGAGGCTATGCGCGGCATCGTGCTCGATCTGCGCAATGATCCCGGCGGCCTGCTGAACGGCGCGGTGGGCGTGTCCGCCGCCTTCCTTCCCAAGGATGCGCTGGTGGTTTATACCGACGGGCGTAACGACGACGCGAAGATGCGTCTTACCGCCAGCCCTCAGAACTATTTGCGCGGCCGCGGCGCGGACTATCTGGCTAAATTGCCGCCTGAAGTTAAAAACGTGCCCATGGTGGTGTTGGTCAACGGTGGGTCTGCGTCGGCCTCGGAGATCGTCGCGGGAGCGCTTCAGGATTACAAACGTGCGGTCATCATGGGTACGCCCACCTTTGGCAAGGCCTCGGTGCAAACCATACTTCCACTGGGCAATGGCACCGGGCTCAAGCTCACCACGGCGCGCTACTACACGCCCCACGGACGCTCGATACAGGCCAAGGGCATAGTCCCCGACATTGTTTTGGACGACGGTGCACCGGCCGACGCCTTGCGTATGCACGAGGCCGACCTCAGCAAGCACTTGAGCAACGACCGGCCGGTGGACAAAACAACGCCGGCGGTGACCGCAGCTGCGAAGACCTTTGATTTCACACCCGAACCTCGTCCCAAAGGCGTGCCGGAGAAAGATCTGAGGCCGGAGCCGGGCGAAGTTGTCGCCAAGAGCGATTACGAGCTTTCGCAGGCCCTCGCCTTCCTGAAGCGCCGGGGCACGGTCGCCGCGAACGCCAAGTAGAGGAGATTCCCCGGCGGCGGTGCTCGCCGGGGCGTGTTATTTGCGCTTCCAAAGCATTAGAATGACAAGTCTCATCACTCCTAATGAGGAGACACGTCATGGCGCACACCGTCGAACATCTCGCAAAGTCCGTCCATCAGGCGCTCAAGGCAACGCCCGGCCCCGATGGGCGCCGCAAAGCCGCTGATGCTCTGGAAGCGGCGTTAAAGGATGACGCTTTCATAGGCTCCGCTTTCGGCAACAATGCGTCCAGCAGGCATCTGCTTTATGAAGATCCGGAACTCGGGTTTTGCATATTCGCGCATGATCACAAGGATGCACGCGACAGTGGGCCGCATGACCACGGTCCGTCTTGGGCTATTTACGGGCAGGCTCAGGGCGAAACGCAGATGACGGATTGGGATCTGGTTGAGCCCGCCCATGATGTCAAGCCGGGCAAGGTGCGGCATCGCAAAACTTACAAGCTCGTACGCGGGCAGGCTCATGTCTACAACGAAGGCGACCTGCACGCACCGAGCCGTACCGCGCCCACCCGGTTGATACGGATCGAGGGCACCAACCTGGACCGGATCAAACGGCATAAATTTGAGATCGTCTGAGCGCGTGTTCGCGCAAGTCTGAAGTTCAAGCTGCTTCGAGGATAAATCAAGGGGAGGGCAGGCAATGGCTGATGATGCAAGCAAGACCATGGTAACAATATTGACGGCGACTTACCGGATCAAGGGTTACATAGATCTGCTACCCGGCGCTCGCGTAACGGATTTCATGACCGAGGCCAAGTCGTTTATCGCCGTGACCGATGCCGAAGTGTGGGAGATTGTAGGCCGGCAGGTATTCACTGCTCCGTTCATAGACGTGAACCGCGACCACGTTCAGATCATAGCCCCCGGCGCGTAGCCGCGCGCAGGGTCGAATCATCCATCATGGTACGACTCGCCGATCTGCCGGAATGGGACCGCAAGAACAAGCTTGCCAAGATCGACGAATTAGCCGGATTTGATGCGCGGCCTTGGGTGTTGCCACCGCCGCTCGCTCGTTGTCGAATCGCCATCGTTACCACGGCCGGACTGCATCGCAAGGGCGACCGCCCGTTTCGAGTCGGAGCCACGGACTACCGCATCATTCCCGGCAACACGCGGGCCGCGGATTTGATCATGAGCCACCAGTCGGTAAACTTCGACCGTACGGGTTTTCAGGAAGATCACAATGTGGCATTTCCGATTGATCGCTTGCGTGGGCTTGCCGAACGCGGGGTCATCGGCAGTGTTGCCGCGTATCACTATTCCTTCATGGGGGCGACGCAGGTTCGCGACCTCGAGGCCAAGGCGACCGAACTGGCCGGCGTTCTAAAGGGGGATCGCGTCGACGCGGTAGTCCTGACACCGGTTTGACCAAATTGCACGTGCGCCGTCGGCGCACTGGGTTGCTACCTTGAAACGGCGGGAATCGCCACGACGCAGATCTCGCTGATACGCGAACACACCGCCGCGATACGGCCGCCGCGCGCCTTGTGGGTGCCGTTCATACTGGGGAGGCCATTGGGCGTGCCGGGAGACGCAGCGTTTCAGGAGCGTGTACTGATTGCAACGCTGCGATTGCTGGAGTCCGCAAGTGGGCCGGTGCTGGCCGATTTTCCCGAGGATGCGCCCGCTACATTGCGGGAACTCGCGGCAGGGCAGGTGTGCCCGATACGTTATGCCGACGACAGGGAAAACGCCGACATAGGCACGGCATTCTTGCGTGAAGTCGAAGCGCTGCAACCGTGGCATGACCTCGCCCGCGAACGGCGCGGGCGCACCACCGTCGGACTCAGCGGACTCTCGGCGCCATCCGCCGCAGCGGTTGTGGCGTCTTTTCTTGAAGGCTCGGCTGTCAGTTGTTTCGATGGGCTCAGTGCCGGAGCGACGCTCAAATTGGTGTGCGAAGACTTGCGCGCCTACTATTACGAAGCTGCCGCCGCGCGGCCTGGCACTCCCGATGCGGATGCGATTCAGAATTGGTTCTGGCGTGACACGGCCGCCGGGCAGGTGTTTCTCGACATTTACAGGTCGTGTCTTGGCCATCCTGATAAATCGCTGAAGATGCTGTGCGCAACGTCGCTGGTGCCCAAGTCCGTGCTGGTTACGCTCGCGCCTGAGTCCTGAACACCGGCTGCCTGACTGAAATCAAAACAGGTGCACCGACATCGGCGCTAAGAAACCAACGCGAGTAATGCGATCAGCAGCGCGATTCTCTTGTTTTCCGGACTACCGATGCGCGGCATCGTGTCCGTGACCTGTTCCATGCATGATCTGCCCTTACTTCTCGATTGATGCACGTAATTCGCCGAGACCAGGAAAACCACCGATCGCCTCGGTGCCCGGGCCGGCGGCCTTATTGACGATGGAGCCGGTGGTGACGACATGACCAGCGCGTATGCCGCCACAGTGCCGGCCCGCCTGATTGGCAAGCAACTGTACCAATGCAACGAGATCAGGATTTGAACTGCCGCATTTTTCGCCGACGATCTGGCCGTTGAACGACAGTGAGACCGGCTGCTGCTGCATGTTAACCGAGCGCCAGTCCTTGAAGTCCGGACCGACGACTACTGCGCCATTGGAGACAAAGTCCGCGAGTCGCCACGGCATTGATGTTGCTTTGCTATCCGCCAGTCGCGTGTCGGCGATTTCAAACAGCGGCACCAGGCTGGCAATTGCGTCCGCAACCTGCTCGCGGGTGTAAGGCGGGTTTGTCAGATCGCGTCCGATGCGAAAGGCAAGCTCGCACTCAATAACGGCCTTGCGAAAGCGGTTGCGCGTGAAGCGAGCCGGACTTGACAGCGTGTCTTGCGCGAGGATGACGGAAAAATTGGGGCTCTCCACGGTGGAAGACGGCGCAATTTTCCACGCCGCTATCGGTCCCATCGCGGCCTGCACACGCGCCTGAACCTCCAGCCCGTCCTGTATGGTAAGCGGATGCGCGACGGTGAATTCGGTTGGAATTGCTGCTCCCCCATTGCGGGTTTCGAGTAGGCGGCTTACAGCGGCTTCTATGTGCGTGCTCATCTATGCTCCCGTGGTGTGTGTTGGGCAATAGTAGCCATTATCCCATTTCCCGTGGCACACTGGCGGCAACCAAACGGAGGTCAGTATGACGGCGAAATACCTGCTTTGCAGTTTCAAGACGTGTCCGTGGGTGCAACGCGCGGCGATAGTGCTGCGCGAAAAGCAGATCGCGTACAACATTACGTATATCGATGCTGACAAAGCCAAACGCCCCAGGTGGTTTCTCGACATCTCACCGCATGCCAAGGTGCCGGTACTGCAGATAGACGGCCAACACGCGTTATTCGAATCCAATGCCATCGCCGAATATCTGGATGAAACGATCGCGCCGCGCCTGCATCCCGAGGATCCGATAGCGCGGGCGCGTAACCGCGCCTGGACCGACTATGTCTCCACATTCGCCAGTGCGGTGTCGGATACGGCGTACGCCGATACCGACGAGGAATTTAGCGCGCGTTCCGTTCGCATGCATGAACCATTTGGCAAGCTTGATGCAGCGCTTGCGCAGCGCGGGAACGCCGGCCCTTTTTTTAACGGTACCAAGCTGTCGCTGGTCGATGCGGCTTATGCGCCGTTTCTGCAGCGTTACACGTTCATGGCCCGCCTGCGCACACTCGGAATAATCGAAAAATATCCGCATCTCGCGGCATGGCGCGATGCTTTGCTCGCAGCACCGGCGGTGCAGGCCTCCACGGTTGCCAACTTCGAGGCCGTGTGGCGGCAGAACCTGATTGCCCGCGGTCGTTGGTTGGGGAAATTTGTGGGCGGATAGCAGAATATAAGTGCTTGAAATTAAGGAAAAATATTGGGCTACGCATCCGCGATTTGCACGAGTTTCGTGCGTCCGGAACCACCGCTCTTGATGGATAGCCGGTTTCTGCGTAAGTCGAAATGTTCAGCAACGAGTCGCAACAGTTCCTGGTTCGCTTTGCCGTCTATCGGCGGCGATTGCACCCGCGCCAGCCAGCTGCCATCGTCAAGTTGCTCAAGCCCGCGCTTTCTGGCATTGGGTTTGACTTTGATCCGCAGAATTTTCAAGGGGCCCGTTTTTAAACAATGTAGTTGGAGTGGTTGGTGCCGGCCGCGCGACACATGCCTTCCGCTCAAAAAAATGCTTACCGCCGATTAACGCGGGTAAACGCTGATAAACAATGCATATCCAACTTACCGATTCGTCATCAGCCGGTGATGCGCCGGGTTACAGCGCGCGTATTTCCAAACGTCGGTACATAGACCGAATGCGTACCGGGGCCACCCGCGACGACAATGCCGATATGGCCGGGGTCGGGCGAAATCGGAAAGAGGCTGTCGCCGCCGGTATCACCCAGTTCCGCGAGCCGCGTGTGACGAGTGCGGTCGAAATCCTTCTGCGCAAAGCGTGCCCCGGGCATGCGCGATAGTTCCCAAAGACGCCGTTGCACCATGGGTTTATCCAGTCGCGCTTCTTTCAGCACAGCGGCATGCTCCGGCCCCATTACGATCCACGGCTCGCCGCCGAACCAGTAATCGTTGCTGGTGGGATGTATCATGGTGTCGGCTATCACGCGCAGCAGATCGTCGGCATCCTTGGCATGGGTATTCATATTCAAGGTGCCCGAGGCGCCGACTACCGTGATGGCGCTGTCGCCTGCACCCATTCCGCGCTCAACATGCAGCGCTTCCCATGGGTTTCCCGCCTGATTCTCCGCACAGCAGAATGTGAATTTTCCAGGCTGTCCCTGCGTTGCCTGGTCCATTTCACCCGGCAATGCTCCGCCTATGTTCTGCAGCATGAGGTGTATCGCACGTCCCAGCGTTGCATTCATCCACACACCTTGTCCCAGGCAATTGATGCCCGAGTTAAAGCCAAGTTCCTGCGCCAGCGGTCCGCTCACGATGACCAGCGGTGTTGCCGAGTTAGTTGTCGCCTGTATGCCCTGAAGGTTGAATTCGGGATCCGCGAGCGCTTCTACTGCCGCGATCAAGAGCGGCATCTGTGCGGCGTTGCATCCCGTCATGGCGGCGTTGATGGCAATCTTTTCCACCGTGGCGGCGCCATAAGCCGGCGCGAGCAGCGCGATGACTTTCTGTGGATCGCGTCGTGTTCCGGTCAGCAGGCGTGCGACACGCTCAGGGGTAGGCGGAACGAGCGGTAAGCCATCGCTCCAGCGGCGTTCGCGGCAAAGCTGGTCGAACGATTCCTGATCGTCGCCGACCACAATCTGTCTTGCGCGCGGATCCGTTTCCACGGCTGCGGTCTTGACATCGGTTTCCGTCTTCTGCGACACCTCATGCAACAGCCGCGTGATGTCGCCTGCGCATTGCGCGGCAAGTGCCTTTATTTCATCGCGTGTACGCGATCCGAAGGGATGCGGAATCACCGCAATCGGCAGGTCAGGATGGCCCAGTGCTTTGGCCTGGGCCTTGCCGAGCGTGGTAAACGCAGTTGAACAGATGGCAATGGCCGTGATGCCGCGTTTGGCGATCTCTACGCTGTCGTGGACACTCCACGACGTGCACGAACCTCAATCGCCCGAGCCGGTAATGACCAGGTCGCTGCCTTGCCGCTGGATATCGTCGTAGATATCTGTGCTCGCAGGATTCGACGCGGCATTCTTGCGGTGCCGGATTACCTTGGCTACGCCATGTTCATTAACGAGAATTTCAGCCAGATCATCAGCCAGAAAATTAAAGTTGGGCTTGGCGTTATCGACGAAAGCCACGGTTCGGCCGCGCAGATCTCCGGGCCCTTTGTTGCCGCGTACTGCAGTGCGTGCCGCACTCGCCGCAGGATCAAGAATTGTGGTTTGGGCAGGCATGTAGGTATCCCTTTGGTCGTGATTTTGAATGTCTGGCTACGAACGCCGCAGGCTGTCCCATAGTCTGGGCAACTCGATTTTTCGCGCTACCGGATAACCGAGCAGACCGTTGTGCGCAAACACATAAGCGCTGTTGCGCAGTGGATCGCCGGTTACCGAAATCATATAGTCTTCGGCCTTGAACACCAGCGGCACCATGCGCTTGGGATCATCCGATTCGGCATAGACCTTGGGTATCTTGCCAAGTCTGACCTGCTCTGCCAGATTCCAGACGGGCTTCATGGTCCAGTCGCGCAACATGCGCTCGAACTCCCACGCCGGTACGCGCGCATGATCGAACAGATACCGCCTGAGCCGGTCTTTGGTCCAGCCTGCCTTGGCGAAGGTTTCCGCCAGTATCGGTGTCAACAGCACCAGCGGCCGCAGTGTGCCCATGCCCTGGCCGACCGTGAACATCAAATGCCAGGAGTTCTGCCTGACCACCGCATCGGCGAGATAAGGCAGCATGTTGTTTTCGACGGCGCCGCACAGTGACACGATCAGGTTGCCACCGGTGTAACGCGAAATTGTGACGGTGTTGTCGCCTTTGGTGTAACCCATGTCGACGCTGGTTGGCTGCCAGCCGACACGGGCCAGCACATCTTCGTTTTCCGCGATTGCCACGCGCCAGGTGTTGCCGTAGGTCGCCTTGTCGTTCTGATGCAGCAGAAATCCCGCAACGTTGCGCAGGTACATGCGCCAGAAACGGCCTATGCTGGTGTTGGGCAGGAAGCCATCGCGCATCACACCCTGCGTATAGTTAAAGCCCAGATCCTTGATGATGGGGCCATTCACGATAATGAGCGTTTCGCCACCCGGCGTATTGCCGCTGTGTTCGACACCGTATGCGGGATCGGCCATCGCTTCGATCAATGCCACCAGCACCGGCATGTATTCCGGCCGGCAGCCGGCCATCACGCCATTGACCGCAATACTCCATATGGTGGCGCTGCGCCCGTCGGTTGGCAGAGTCCCCAGTGACTCGTGTGGATCTCGATCGGTATAACGCAGGAATGTCTCTATGCGCTCACGGGTAGGCGGCAGGATAGGCAAACCATCGCTCAATCCGTGATCGTAGTAATGCCGGTTGACCGCGTCGAGATCCCCCGTGAAGAATACTTCGCGCTCGCTTTTCTCATTGGCAAAACTCACTGCGGCCGGAGTCCGGGTGAGATTGGACACGACTTGTGCCAGTGACGTATCCAGAACGTTGCGTCGGATCTCGTCGGATGTTTGTACGCCGAGGTGGCCGGGTACCATGGCACAGGGTATGTTGGGCATGCCCAGTCCGATCGAGATGCCCTTGGCCTGCTGAATGAATCCTTCGCAGATCAATGACGACGAAGGTACACCTGCCGCTTCGCATACCGCACTCGCCCGCAACACGGCGGGCGTGCAGCTTCCTCAACATCCCATGCCCGAGATGACGGCGTCGACGCCCAGTTCCCTGAACCGTTGCGGCAGCGCGGCGAGCACCGCATGCTCATCGCTGCTGTGCGTGTTGCCGAATTCCCGCCAACTGACAAACTTTACGTCCGGATAAAGTTTCTTAAGACCTTCCTCGATCAGCGGGAATACTTCGTCACCACGAAACAGATAGTCCCAGAGTTGTGCAACGGTCTTGCCATTGAGCGTGTCCAGCCGCGGCGCCAGTGGCTTTACCTTGATCTGCCGCGCGGTGCGAGGCCAGAAAACTTCGTATTGTTCGGTGGTCATGTCTGTGTCCTGATTTGAAGTGGCACTGGTTTGCGTCAAAATCGTGCCCACGTATGCGGGTTGTGATATATGGCGCGCATAGGGATTTGTTTTTATTATTAGAATACGGAAAGCGACGCAGTACCGCCCGGCGAATCTCCCCTTCGACGTGTTGGTAAAGATCGGGTTGAGTTATTAGATGAGACTCTGTTCGTTCAAGGTCTCCTACGAATGCGGAAGCCTGGTCGATCTCAGCTTGCGCATAGCAGCGAATCGCAGCCTCAACTTCGGCGGCAGCGGCTCGCTTGTAACGGATGGAATAAGGCATTACGAGATGCCGGCCTTCGACTTGATATCGGCAAGCTAGACTGTAGTTTCTTCGGGATTGGCGCGATGATGCGCGAGACGTGTCTGCAATTCGACGCGCTGCTCATCTGTCACTGGCAGCGAAAACGACTCGCTGGCGACACTGTCGAGCAGATCCTGAGCGAGTTGAAGTCGCGTTGCTACATCGAGCTTGACGATCTCGTTATAAATATTAGCATTCATGCAGCTACCCTACACGTTCGGTAGCGCGTGCGCAATCTCTTGGCCATTGATCATGATAAGGATAGCTTAGCTATGCTTTTCTGAAAAGCCGATCGAGTTAATGTGAATGCCGTTTACGCGCGTGGCGCGATTGTTTCCGAAATCGAAGTAGATTCTCGGATAGTATGGCTGATATACAAAGCCGATTGGCTTGATCTGTACGCCAAGGCGGAGTGCGCGGCGCTGAATGCGGCGAAGACAGCTCAGATCGGGTGCGCTTTCGGCGTGCAGATATTGCCGGAGTTTTGCCGGAATTGGCCCTGCAGTGACTTATGCACTGTGCTGCTTTAAAGCAACGAACGCGTGGCACGAAAATATTAAAAATCAAAAACTTGGCGATTCAATCTCGAACTATGAACTAGGGGCGCGGGTTCGAATCCTGCCGGGCGCGCCAGTCAAAAATGCCAGCTTTCAGGGTGGCTTATTTTGTTTGGCATGGCGGCTTGATCGCGAACTTGCCCAAAGTTCGCCGCCACGACGCGGCAAGGTATTCATCGATCGTAGAGGTAATGCGCAGGATCAATTATCTCGCCGGGACCGTTTCGCAGGAATATAAAAGAAGGGAAACGCTCGGCACTTGGTATTTCCCACTTGTAAGGCGTAATAAAATGACTTGCTTTTTGTTGGCAAATATGACAACTTAAGCATAGAGGAAGCGTATGGTGATTAAGACAACGCGTTCAGTCTCTTGGATCAGGGCGGCGCGCAAGGATTTCGAAGCGTTTCCGTCGGCTGTGCAGATTGAAGGATTGCGCGCGCTGACTGTGGCGGCCGAAGGCGGTAAGTCAGATAACGTGAAGCCGCTGCACGGATTCACCGGCGGCGTGTTCGAGATTGTTTTGCGGCATCGCGGCGATGCGTTCCGCGTCGTCTATGCCGTGCAGATCGGCGCGGATATTTGGGTGCTCCACGCTTTTCAGAAAAAATCGACCCAGGGCATTAAGACGCCGAAGCGCGAGATTGACCTCGTGCATGATCGGCTGAAGCGACTGAAAGAGGTATTACCATGACAACGAAAGCAATTGAAGTCGTCCGGGGCAGTGGCAACGTTTTTACGGACTTTGGCTATCCGAACGCGGCGGGCGAGCAGTTGAAGGCACTGCTTGCGGCCCAAATCATCAACGTGCTCGATCGCGATGCAATCACCGTGCGTCAGGCCGGGGAACATACCGGTATTGCAGCGGCTGACTTTTCACGTATCCGCCAAGTGAAGCTTGACCGCTTCACGATCGATCGGCTGATTACCATTCTGGAACGCCTTGATCAGCGCGTCGAAGTGAAATTAAAGGTAAAACCGGTCACCCGCGCGGCACAGCCAGTAATGGTGTAACGCGACGACTTGCTTACGCAAGTTGCTATGTTACTTGACTTGACCCCATGTCATTCCTTGAATAGGAATGAAGGAAGAGGCAAAAGGCAAAAGGCAAAAGGCAAGGCCGGGGTCACGATGGGTGTCATCACGATGGGGGTCAGGTCTTTCATTATAACATTGTTTCTCGGTGCCCCCCTGCGCCTACGACCGCTGACCCACGCATTGCGGCCGTTGGTAGCCCATCATTACACTGACCGCAGTGGCCGATTAGTTGCCCTTCAAGTTGAATGCCTGTGCGATTGGAAATCGGCTACTCTTTTGAAAAAGACCGTTTTTGCCGGGGTGCGCT
>CANJQI010000051.1 GCA_947476215.1 Betaproteobacteria bacterium | reverse complement strand
TATTCAATAACGACCTGACCGGGTTCGAACATGGCACTAGCCATCAGTTACGCAGTTGCCAACAAGGCGCGCCGCACCGGCACTAGCAGTAACGGCCAGCGACGCTGGTACGTGGATTACTTCGGCAAGCTCGTGAACAAGGTCGAGGACCGGCCGCAGTCCCACTACACCGAGATGGACGCCAACGGCGTTATCGTTCCGCACTTTCATCAGGTCAATCAGTACCAGATCATGGTATCCGGCAGCGGCAGCATAGGACGTCATGCACTGCCGCTGGTTGGTTTGCACTACGCCGATCGCCATACCGCCTATGGCCCCATCAATGCCGGGCCGCAGGGGCTGGGACTGTTCACGATACGGGCCCAGTCAGACCCCGGCGCCATCTACCTGCACCAGCCCGGTTATAAGGAACAACTCAAACCGTCCAAGCAGCGTTATCTGATTGCCGACAACATCGCGGTCAGCACCGACGGCGTGTTGCAAAGTCGATCTGAAACCGTCCTGGAAAGCGTATTCGCGCAAGATGTAGACCTCGGCGATGGACTGGGCGCGTACCTGCTGCGCATGGGGGGCAGCGCAAAAACGACGGGGCCGGATCCGCGGGTTACGGGCGGACAATATTACCTGGTACTTAACGGCAGTCTGATATTGGACAACGCCGACTATGCACTATGGTCGTTGATTTACGTCGCTCGTACCGACGCGCCGCTCAGCGTGAATGCAGGGCCGAACGGCCTGGAAGCACTCGTATTGAATTTACCGCGAGTGGAAGCGAGCCTCGCGTAATGAGCTTTACATAAAAAGTAGCCATTGCGATGCGCATATCAGATACCAATCTGAACCCAATGGCGCTACTTTAAGAAGCTCAACCGCTTAACGCGGAGGACGCAGAGGTGCGCGGGGCAAGAGGTTGGTCCAAACCAAAATATGGGTTTTCCTCTGCGACCCTCTGCGTCCACCGCGTCCCCTGCGTCCCCTGCGTCCCCTGCGTCCCCTGCGTTGGGAGTTTGAATTGAGCCTGTTGTCGAAATGTTACTTGATTAGCAATGAACGTCAGCCTGTCATTCCGGGGCCGCGTAGCGGAACCAGGAATCCAGAAAAAAGTTCTAAAAGTCCCTGGATTCCGGGGCTGGACTCTCTGCCGCCTGTTAACTGACGATCATTGCTAATCAGGAAAAGTTATAGCCTTTCCTTGCGCATAGCGTCAGAGAACCTTAAGGTAGTGCCATTGCAATCTGATCCGTGACTGGACGAATACTGGAAAACCATGAAAGCTGCGTGCTGCCTGATATGCATGACGACCATAGTGCCGTGCGCCGGCACGGTGTGCGCACAAGACTATCCGAATAAGCCGGTGCGCATTTTCGCTTCCTCTGCCGGCGGAGGTACAGATTTCGCCGCGCGCGTGCTCGCCACCGGACTGACATCCGGCTTCGGACAAGCCATCGTCGTTGAAAACCGCGCGGCGTTCAACTCGATAGAAGCCGTAGCCAAGGCCACGCCGGATGGATACTCGCTGCTGGTGATGGGTGTGCCCGTCTGGCTGACGCCGTTCCTGCAGGACAACGTGCCGTGGGACCCGGTGCGCGACTTTCAACCGATCACAACGCTGACAAGGCAACCCACGTTTCTGGTCGTGCATTCGTCGCTGCCCGTGAAATCGGTGAAGGAGTTGATTGCGCTGGCCAAAGCCAGACCCGGGGAGCTCAATTACGGTTCCGGCGGTACCGGCACCTCCTCGCATCTATCGGCCGAATTATTCAAAGCCATGGCCGGCGTCAAGATTACGCGCATCAATTACAAAGGCGCGGCGCAGGCGGTCACCGATCTGCTGGGTGGTCAGGTGCAACTCATGTTCGGCAATCCAGGCTCTGCGGGGATACACGTTAAATCCGGCCGCCTCAAAGCCCTCGCGGTGAGCAGCGCACAACCTTCCGTGCTTGACCCGAGCCTGCCGCCCGTTGCGCGCACCCTGCCCGGCTATGAGCTGGTCGAGTATCTCGGTCTGCTCGCGCCCGCAAAAACATCCGCGGCAGTCGTTGCGCGCTGGAATCAGGCAGTGGCACGATTGCTCGGCAATCCGGAACTTAAGGAAAAGTTTCTTGCCACCGGCTCCGAAGTCGTTACGGGTACACCGGAAGAGTTTTCCGCCGCGATCAAGTCCGACATGACCAATCTCGGAAAAATCATCAGGGAAGCCCGCCTTAGCGAAAAGTAGTACGCACCAGTGGTCATATCGGGGGATATCATGCAGGGCGCTCGCATTGATGCATGGATTATTGCCGCAGTCATTGCGGGATTCTGCCCGGCCTCGGCGCACAGCCAGGATTACCCGTCCAGACCCATACGCATCATCAGCGCCGAGCCCGGCGGCAGCGGTGATCGCCTGACACGCATGGTAGTGCCGGGACTCACGAGCAGACTCGGGCAGCAGGTTATCGTCGACAATCGTGGCGGCGCCAGCGGCATTATCGCGGTCGAAACCGTGGTCAAGGCACCGGCCGATGGCTATACGCTGCTGTCGTACGGCAGTATCTGGATACTGCCGCTGTTGCGCGACGATCTTTCCTATGACGTATTGAAGGATCTGGCGCCGATCACGCTCAAGGCGACTTCGCCCAATGTGCTGGTGGTTCATCCATCGCTGCCAGTCAAGTCCGTCAAAGACCTGATCGCGTTGAGCAAAGCCAGGTCCGGAGAAATCAGTTACGGCACGGGCGGCATGGGCTCCTCCAGCCACCTCACCGCCGAGCTGTTCAAGTCCATGGCAGGCATCCGGATTACGGGCGTGCCGTATAAAGGTTTTGGACAGGCGCTCACCGCATTGGTCGGCGGCGAAGTGCAAATGGCGTTTGGCAGCGCAGGCTCGGCGGCGCCGCTGGTGAAATCGGGCAGATTACGCGCGCTGGCGGTTACCAGCGCAAAACCCACGCCGCTGGCGCCCGACCTTCCCACGATAGCCGCGACACTGCCCGGCTATGAGTCGGTCTACATGCTGGGCGTATTCGCGCCGGCCAGAACACCGCCCGCGGTTATCAATCGGCTGAATCAGGAAATCATCAGAGTCCTACAGACCGCGGAGATAAAGGAGCGGTTCTTCAATGCCGGCGTCGATGTTGTGGGCAGTACCCCGCAGGAACTCAGATCCGCCATGGAGTCCGAAATGGCCAAGCTGGGCAAAGTTATCAGGGATGCCGGTATACGCCTGAATTAATGTAATACTTCAACATTCTTCTGGAGCAGAGGTCACGCTGATGCAGCAACTCAAGAAACTAACACTGTTCATCAGCTTGACGCTCGTGGGCACGCACACGGCACTCGCTCAGGAATACCCCGTCAAACCCATACGCCTGCTTGCCGCCGGCCCCAGCGGCGGCCCGGACACCGTGGCACGCCTTATCGCGCAAGGACTTGCGGCCCCCATGGGACAGCAGTTGATCGTAGAGAACCGCCCGAGCGGCGTCATCCCCGGTGAAGTCGTCGCCAAGGCGGCCCCCGACGGCTACACGCTGCTGGTTGCCAGCGGCATATTGTGGACCGGCTCGCTGATGCAGGACACGCCGTACGATCCGGTGCGGGACTTTCAGCCGATCTCCTTAACGAGCAGACAGTCCAATCTGCTCGTCGTGCATCCGTCCCTGCCGGTGAAATCGGTCAAGGATTTGATCTCTCTGGCCAAGGCACGGCCGGGGGAACTCAATTATGCAGCCGCCGGCACCGGTTCTTCCTCGCATCTCGCAGCAGAACTGTTCAAGGCCATGACTGGAACCAGCATCGTGCGCATTCCGTACAAGGCCAGCGCACTGGCGCTCAACGATCTGTTTGGCGGTCAGGTGCAGTTGATGTTTGCCGTTGCCGCCGCGGTGATGCCACACGTCAAATCGGGCAGACTGAAAGCACTGGGCGTAAGCAGCCTGCGACCGACCGCGCAGGCGCCCGGCTTGCCGACCATTGCGGACTCCGGTGTGCCCGGTTATGAGTCGGTGTCGATGCATGGCGTGTTTGCGCCGGCGAGAACGTCCATGTCCGTGGTAAGCCGGTTGAATCAGGAAATCGTGCGTTTCCTCAAAATACCGGACGTGACAGAAAAATTTCTCAGTGCCGGACTCGAGACGGTCGGCAGCTCGCCCGATGAACTCGCCGCCACCATGAAATCCGAAATGAACAGACTCGGCAAAGTAATCAAGGATGCCGGTATACGAGCCGAATAGCTGGCAATCATTAACAACACAACAGACGGGAGGAAAAATGGCTGCATCGAATAATGCCACTGTGACACTCATGGCGGGCGGAGATGTCGGACCGGTGTACGAACCGACGGACCAGTTTGCCGAGCTCATCGCGCCGGTATTACAGCAGGCTGACCTGCGCTTTGGACAATGCGAACGCACGTATTCAGAGCGCGGAGCCGACCCGCAATTCACCTGGCCCAGCGGCGCGCATACGCGCCTGCCGGCGCGCATGGCCTCGATCTGGAATGCAGCCAACATCGATATTATTTCGCTCGCCAGCAACCATGCCATGGATTGGGGTCCGGACCCGGTGGAGGACACCATGGCGTTGTTCCGCAGCATGGGTAAACACGTCATCGGCGCCGGCAAGGACATAGACGAGGCGCGCAAGCCCGCCATCGTCGAGTGCAAGGGCGTCAAGATCGCTTTCCTTGCTTATTGTTCGGTGCTCAGACTGGGGCAGGCCGCCGGCAAAGGCAAAGTCGGCATTACGCCGATGCGTGCCCATACGTACTATGAACCGGAGGAATTTCAGCCGGGAACGCCGCCGCGCATCGTAACCGTGCCTTACGAAGAAGACGTGCAAGCGATGCAGGACGACATCCGCAAGGCCAAACAACAGGCCGACGTGGTCATCATGTCCATACACTGGGGCCTGCGCCACGTTCCCAAGACCATATGCACTTATCAACCGCCGATCGCGCACGCCGCCATCGACGCCGGCGCTGATTTGATACTGGGTCACCATGCCCATTCGATCAAGGCGGTGGAAGTCTATAAAGGCAAGGTCTGTTTCTACAGCATAGGCAATTTCATGACCACCGGTTCACCCAAAACATCGACGCAGGCGTTCGAGTGGAATCTGCTGTGGCTGAGCGCCGACGAGGAATGCATGGCGCCGCACGGCATGTACCACTTCCCGTCGCATTGTCGAAAAACCATGATCGCCAAGGCCGTGATCAGCAAGCAAGGTGTTGAACGCGTGTCTTTCCTGCCAGCCTTTATCAATAATCGAGCGCAGCCGTACGTTGTCACCCGCGACGATCCAAAATTCGATGAGATACTGAAGTTCACGGAATACGTGTCCGACCAGCATCCTCACAAATTCCGCGTCGAGGGCAACGAGGTGGTGGTGGATACCTCCGGAAAATGAAAGCGCTGCGCGCACTGTCGGCCATCCACGCACTGCTTGCGGCTGGCGCGGTGTGTGCCCAGGATTTTCCGCTCAAACCCCTGCGCATCATCACTTCGGAGGTGGGCGGCGGCAGCGACTTTACCGCGCGCCTCATTGCCCAGGGTCTGTCGGGAAATCTGGGCCAGCAGGCCATCGTCGACAATCGCCCGGCCGGCGTTGCACAAGGCGAAGCCGTGGCCAAGGCGCCGCCTGATGGATATACCCTGTTTGTCACCGGTGACACGCTGTGGACTTTGCCGCTGCTGCAAAAAACACCTTACGATCCGGTCAAGGATTTTGCACCCATCACGCTGATGGCCCGCGCGCCTACCCTGCTGGTGGTGCACCCCTCATTGCCCGTCAAGTCGGTCCAAGAACTCGTCACGCTGGCCAAAGCCAGGCCGGGCGCGCTCAACTATTCCTCGGGCGCAACCGGCTCTTCCTCCCATCTCTCGGCGGAATTGTTCAAATCCATGGCCGCCGTCAACATCGTGCGTATTCCCTACAAGGGAGGTGGGCCCGCCATCATCGACCTCATCGGCGGTCAGGTGCAGCTAACGTTCGGCAGCGCGTCCGCGATAACGCCGCACATCAAGTCAGGAAAATTAAAAGCTCTGGCGGTGACCACCGCGCAGCCCTCGGCGCTGTTTCCCGGCTTGCCGGCCGTGGCGGCCAGTGTGCCCGGATATGAATCGGTCGCCGTCCACGCCGTGTTCACGTCGGCCAAAACGCCCGATGCGATCATCAGGCGCCTGAATCAGGAGATCGTACGCGTTCTTAACCAGGCAGACGTGAAGAACCGATTGTTTAATACCGGGATAGAAACGGTCGGCGGCACACCGGAAGAGCTTGCCGCCACGATCAATTCCGGAATGACCAAGTTGGCAAAAGTGATCAAGGACGCCGGTATCCGTGCCGACTAGAACGCGATGACCAAGACTGCCATTATCATCGGCGGATCACTGGGCGGATTGTTCGCCGCCAATCTGCTGCGCATGACCGGCTGGGACGTCAATGTTTACGAGCGCACCGGCGACGATCTGGTGGCGCGCGGCGCCGGCATAGTCATACACGACGATATGTTTAACGTCATGCGCCGCATCGGCCTTGTCGTAGATGAGACCTATGGCATCGAAGTCCGTAGACGCTACGTGCTCGACAAATCCGGTGACATCACCGATGAACTGGATGCGATACGCATCATGAGCGCGTGGGCGCGCATCTATCAGCCGCTAAAGGATCACTTTCCGCCGGACCAGTATCACTTCAACAAATCGCTGGAACAGATCGAACAGGATGCGGAAGGCGTGACGGCGATATTTGCGGACGGCAGCCGCTGCCGTGCCGACCTGTTGATCGGCGCCGACGGCATCCGCTCGACGATGCGCTCATTAATATTCCCCGATGTGCCGCTCAAGTACGCGGGCTACATCGCGTGGCGCGGCATGGTCGAAGAAGCCGATTTTCCGCCGCAACTGCATGCGCAAATGTTCGGACATCATTTATACGGCGTGCCGGAAGGCGACTTCATCACCATCTACCCGGTGCCGGGAAAAAATAACGAAGTGCGCGCGGGCCACCGCAGGGCCAACTGGGTGTGGCATCACCCGGTGGATAGCGGCACATTGCGGGACCTGTCTACTGATGCCACCGGGAAATATCACAACTACGGAATCCCGCCGCAACTGATACGTCCGGATGCAGTCGCGAAAATGCGTACGCTCGCGCACGGCGTATACGCGCCGCAGATTGCACAACTGATCGACATTACCCGGCAACCGTTTTTCCAGGCCATCTTTGATCTTGAGTCTCCGCGCGTCTATAGTGGGCGAGTGGCGCTGCTCGGTGATGCGGCTTTTGTGGCGCGGCCACATCTGGCCATGGGAACCACCAAGGCAGCGTTGGACGCCAGCTTTCTATGCGATGCACTCCTCGCGGAACCCGGTGATCTGGCACGTGCGTTGGCCCGTTACGACGAACCGGTGCGCAAGTTCGGCACGCGCCTGGTGGCGCGCGGTCGCTGGCTGGGTGCGCACCTCGAAGCGCAGATCACGAAACCCCGCGCGCAACGCACCGAGCACGAACTGCATCACATGCCGCACGACATGCTGCTGCGCGAATTTTCGGCACGGCTTGAGGACATACCGGAACTTGCGGAGCTGCTTCCGCCCCATGGCAAGAGCGATTAAGGAAAAAACGATGGCGCCTGCTGACACAAACACCCGTCCCGTTCCCGATCAGGTCCTCACCGATATTGCCGACTATGTAGCGGATTACGAAATTACGAGCGCGGAAACTTACCGTGCCGCCCGCTATTGTGTGATGGATGCGCTCGGCTGTGCGTTTGAAGCGCTGAACTTTCCGGAATGCACCAAACTGCTGGGGCCCATAGACGCCGGTTACATTTACGCTCACGGCGCGAGAGTGCCGGGCACCCGATTCCAGCTCGACCCTGTGACCGCAGCATTCAATATCGGCACGATGATACGCTGGCTCGATTTCAATGACGCGTTTTCAGGACATCCCTCGGATAACCTCGGGGGTGTGCTGGCGACTGCCGATTACGTGAGCCGCAAGCGCATGGCGGAAGGCAAACCAGCGCTGACGATGCGCGATGTTCTGACTGCGCTGATCAAGGTTTACGAGATTCAGGGCGTGCTGTCACTGGAGAATGACTTTACACCGCTGGGATATGATCACATTACCCTGACCAAGGTTGCCGCGACCGCGGTGGTGACGCGTCTGCTCGGCGGTAACCGCGATGAAATTGTCAATGCCGTTTCCAACGCCTGGGCAGACGGACCCAGCCTCAGGATCTACCGCCAGGGAAAGAACACCGGCCCGCGCAAGAGTTGGGCCGCTGGCGACGCCACCAGTCGCGCGGTGTGGTTGGGGCTGATGGCGCTCAAGGGCGAAATGGGCTATCCCGGCGTGTTGGCGACGAAGACCTTCGGCTTTTGCGACGCCTACCTGCGTGGGCAGCCCTTCAGGTTTCAGCGTCCCTATGGTAATTACGTATTGGACAATGTGGTGTTCAAATTTGTTGCCGCCGGCAATCACGGTCAGACTGCCGTGGAATGCGCGTTCACGCTGCACCCGCTGGTCAGGGACCGGCTGGAGGACATAGCGTCCATCACGATAAGCAGCCAAAAGCCACTACTGTCGGTGATGGACAAACGGGGGCCGCTCACGAATCCCGCCGACCGCGATCACTGCGCCCAGTATGTGGTTGCCGTAGGGCTCATCCATGGCAAGCTGAACGCCGAGGATTTCGAGGACGAGTTCGCGGCGGATCCCCGCATCGACCGGCTGCGCGAGAAGATGACGGTGGTCGAAGAACCGCGCTACACGCGCGATCATCTGGACCCCGAAAAGCGCTCGCGGGCCAACGCCATCGAGATCTGCTTCAAGGATGGATCGAGCCTGCCGAAGGTCGAAGTCGAATACTCGATAGGACATCCGCGGCGTCGCGCTGAAGGCTTGCCGATGGTGGAGGCTAAATTCAGAAAACATCTTGCGCACCGCTTCCCTCCGAAACAGCAGGCCGCAATTCTTGAACTATGCATGGATCAGGCGCGGTTTGAGGCAGCACCGGTAAACGAATTCACTGACAGGTTTGTGATTTGAGAGCGCAGCATTTGCATGCCGGCCGTCGCGCCTGATATCAAGGAAAGACACATGATGTTGCCGCGTTCCGTGGCTTGGATGTTGCCGATTGCGCTGATGATTTCCGGCACGGGTGCGGGATCAGCGCAGAGTTTTCCGAACAAACCGGTGCGCATCGTTACCTCGGAACCTGGGGGCGGCTCCGATATTAATGCGCGTCTGGTCGCGCAGGGAATTTCCGCCCCCCTGGGCCAGCCGGTGATCATAGACAACCGCGGCGGCGGGGTCCTGCCCGCGATCTATGTGGCGAAAGCCACTGCGGATGGTTATACGCTGCTGAACTCAAGTGGCGTGTTCTGGATCGGCCCTTACATGCAAAAGGTGGCTTACGATCCGGTGCGGGACTTTTCACCGATAACCCTGACCGCGAGCGCGCCCAATCTTCTTGTTGTGCATCCCTCATTGCCGGCAAAGTCGGTCGAGGAATTGATTGCGCTGGCCAAGTCCCAGCCGGGAGAACTCAACTACGCATCAGCCGGGACAGGCGGATCAGGCCACCTGGCGGCGGAATTATTCAAGGCCATGGCCAGGGTCAACCTCACACTGATTCCCTACAACGGCGCCGGCCCGGCATTGAATGCGCTGATCGGCGGTGAAATACAGGTCATGTTTACGAGTACAACGTCGGCGTGGCCGCATGTGAAGTCCGCGCGATTGAGAGCATTGGCGGTTACCAGCCTGCAGCCGTCCGCACTGGCCCCCGGCTTGCCGACGATGGTGGCCTCGGGTTTGCCCGGATATGAATGGGCAACGATTACAGGCCTGCTGGCGCCGGCCAAAACGCCGGCGGCGATCATCGTGCGATTGAATCAGGAAATCGTGCGGCTGTTAGGCCGGGAAGATGTGAAAGAAAAATTCTTTAACATGGGCATCGAGCCGGTGGGCAATTCACCGGCTGAGTATGCGCACAAGATAAGATCCGAAATGGTGAAGACGGGCAAGCTGATCAAGGATGCCGGCATACGCGCCGAATAGTTGTCGTCAATATGACGGTTGCACTTTTTAGAGGCACTTTCATGTTACTGCCCCGTTACTTGATATCGCTGGTGGCAATCAACACTTTTATATTAGTGACAGGGGTGGCATCCGGTCAGGACTATCCGAGCAAGCCCATACGCATCGTAACGGTTGAGCCCGGCGGCAGCAGCGATTTTGTGGCACGCCTGCTCGCGCATGGGCTGTCAGCCAATCTGGGACAGGCCGTGATAGTGGAGAATCGGCCGAATGTGGTGGTGCCGGGTGAAGTCGTAGCCAAGGCAACGCCCGACGGTTATACACTGCTGCTCGGTGGCCAGGCCCACTGGCTGCTGCCGTTTCTGCGTGACCGCCTGCCGTGGGATCCGATGAAAGATTTCCTGCCGGTCTCGTTGACAAGCTCGCAGCCCAATATATTGGTTGTGCATCCGTCGTTGCCGGTCAAGTCTGTCAAAGATGTGATCGATCTGGCCAAATCCAGACCAGGGCAGCTCAATTACGCGACGCCAGGCACGGGCGCTTCCGGACATATCGCGGGCGAACTCTTCAATGCCATGGCGGCCGTGAATATCGTCAACGTTCGCTATAAGGGCAATGGACCGGCGCTCAACGGTCTGATCGGCAACGAAGTGCAGTTGTCGTTCCCATCCGCGGGCGCGGCGACTCCGCATATCAAGTCCGGTCGACTGAGAGCGCTGGCGATGACCAGCGTGCAGCCGTCCGCGCTGCTGCCAGGCTTACCAAGCGTGTCATCGACGCTGCCCGGTTACGAAGCAGTATCATTGCAGGGCATGTTTGTACCGGCCAAGACGCCGGCAGCGATCATCACACGACTGAATCAGGAAGTCGTGCGCGTGCTTAACAAGACTGAGGTAAAAGAGCGTTTCCTCAACGCCGGCATAGAGCCCGTCGGCAATTCAGCTGCAGCGTTCGCAGAGCAGTTGAAGTCCGATATGGCGAGGCTGGGAAAACTGATACGCGATGTGGGCATGAAGGCAGAATAGTAATTTATATCCAATACTTACAATGGGACAACCATGACAATGCCGCGTAATGCATGGCTGATGGTATGCGTTATTTTGACGACACTGGGGACCAGCTCCGTATCCTCGCAGCCCGCTGCGACAGGTTCTGGAACATCCTTTCCAACCAAGCCGATACGCATCGTTGCATCGCCTCCCGGCGGCAGCATCGACTTCGCGGCACGCCTGGTTGCGCAGGGCCTGGCTTCCAGCGCCGGTTGGCAGGTCGTGGTCGACAATCGCCCGACCGGATTTATTCAAGGGCAAATCGTGACTCAGGCACCCGCCGATGGCCATATGCTGCTGATCGCCGGCAGCAGCTTCTGGACCGCGCCTTTGCTTCAGAAGTCGCCGTACGACGTATTCAACGACTTTTCACCTATCATTGTGGTTGAGAAATCGCCCAATGTTGTGGCTGTTCATCCATCGTTGCCGGCAAAGTCCATCAAAGAGCTGATCGTCCTCGCCCGAGCCCGGCCCGGACAGCTCAACTATGGTTCGTCCGGCACCGGGGCGTCGAATCACCTCGCGGCAGAATTGTTCAAGGCCATGGCTGCCGTCAATATCGTGCAAGTCAATTACAAAGGAGGCGGACCGGCAATCAGCGGTCTGGTCAGCGGTGAAGTTGAGGTGATGTTCGCCTCCACGGCATCTGTCGCGCCGCACGTCAAGTCGGGCAAATTGCGGGCGCTGGCAGTGACCAGCGCGCAACCCTCGGCATTGGCACCGGGATTACCACCGATCGCGACTTCAGGCGTACCTGGTTATGACTCAGTGGGCGCAACGTCAATATTCGGGCCCGCGAAAATTCCGGCGGCGGTAATCAGCCGCCTCAATCAGGAAATCGCGCGCGCCATCAGCCAACCCGATATCAAGGAAAAATTTCTGGGTGCCGCGTCGGAGATTGCACCGGGGACTCCCGAAGACCTGTTAGCCTTGATGAAATCCGACACAGTCAAGATGGGCAAAGTCATCAAGGACGCGGGCATACGCGCTGAGTAAGCTCGACAGGAGACCCGCACATGGAAACAAGAGATTGCATGACCCAGTTTGCCTGCTGCGCCCGGCGATCCCGTTCTCGTCTCGCCGTAGCGATGTTCACGACTGTCATGCTGGCGCTGGGCGCGGGTAAGACATCCGGTCAGGACTATCCGAACAAGCCCATACGCCTGGTCACTACGCCCGCTGGAGGAGGCGTCGCGCTCTCGGCACGGTTAGTCGCGGATGGGCTTGCAGTCCCCTTGAGCCATCACATAATCGTGGACAATCGACCCCAAATTCTTATCGGACCCATCGTAGCCAAAGCATCGCCTGACGGTTATACCCTGCTTTTCGCTGCAAATGATTTCTGGATTGCGCCTTTTCTGCAAGATAACGTGCCGTGGAACATGGTCGAGTTTTCTGCAGTCTCATTGGTTGTGCGTTACCCCAGCATTCTTGTTCTGCATCCCTCTGTAGCCGCAAGTTCCGTCAGGGAGCTTATCGAGTTGGCCAAATCCAAACCAGGCGTGCTGAACTACGCGTCGGGCCTGGCAGGCGGTCCGAATCATCTTGCCGCGGAATTGTTCAAATACATGGCGGGCGTCAGCATAGTGCGTATCCCATATACGGGTGGTGGCCCGGCGCTCACAGCCCTGCTTGCCGGCCAGGTTCAGTTATTGTTTGGTTCCGCGGGATCGGTAAGTCCGCATCTCAAATCGGGCAGATTAAGGGCTTTGGCGGTGACCGGCGCGCAGCCGTCGGCGTTGGCTCCCGGCTTGCCCACGGTGGCCGCCGCAGGACTGCCCGGATATCAATCGATAGGAATAAGCGGCATTTTTGCACCTGCAAATACGCCGGCAAAGATCATCAATCGCTTAAGTCAGGAGATCGCCCGCTTGACCAACAGAGCCGATGTGAAAGAAAAGTTCTTGAGCCTTGGGGCAGAGCCTGTCGGCAGTTCACCAGAGGAGTTTTCGGCTTTTATCAAGTCCGACATGGCCACCTGGGGCAATGTAATCAAGGCTGCGGGCATACGCGCAGAGTAGGCTGGGCGAGGACAGATTTTGAAGAATTCGCAGACCCATAGTCATTCCATGGGCCAAGAAGGCGGCGAAATATGGACCGGCCGGGCGCATATCGGGCACGCTTAGCCTCAGTAATCAAGGATGAAGGCCGATGTTACTGCATCAATTTCTCGTAAGAGCGTTGCCGGTGGCCGTGATAGCGGCGAGCGCGGTATGCGCCCAGGATTATCCCCATAAACCGGTGCGCATCGTCACCACACCGGTAGGCAGCGGCAACGACTTTCTGGCGCGCCTGATGGCGCAGGGACTCGGCGGCGCGCTCGGTCAACAGGTCACCGTGGAAAATCGGAGCGGCGGTGTCATACCCGCCGAAACGGTGGCCAAAGCGCCGCCCGATGGTTATACCCTGCTGGTCGCGGGTGACACGCTGTGGATAGTGCCACTGCTGCAAAAAACAGCTTACGATCCGGCCGGCGATTTTGCGCCGATCACGATTATCGCGAAAGCGCCCACTCTGCTGGTGGTGCATCCATCCATGCCGGTCAAGACCGTCAAGGAACTGATCGCGTTGGCACGAGCCAGACCCGGCGTGATTGATTACGCCGCAGGTTCCACCGGGAGTTCAAATCACCTCGCGGCGGAACTGTTCAAGACCATGGCCGGCGTTAACATGGTGCGCATTCCCTATGGCGGTACCGGACCGGCACTCAACGCCCTGCTCGGAGGCGAGGTCCAGGTGTCGTTTGCCAACGCGGCTGCGGTCATGACGCACGTCAAGTCGGGGCGTATCCGGGCACTGGCCGTGACCACGGCCGAACCATCGACGCTGTTCCCCGGTCTGCCGACGGTGGCCGCAGCGGGTCTGACTGGGTTTGAGTCCGGGACGAAATTCGGCATATTCGCGCCTGCCAAAACGCCAGCGACAGTCGTCCAGCGGCTGAATCAGGAACTGGTGCGTATACTTGGCAGGGCGGATGTGAAAGAGAAACTTACCAACTTTGGCCTGGAGGCGGTGGGCAATGCTCCGCAGGCGTTCGCAACCACGCTCAAATCCGAAATGGCGACGTGGGGCAAGGTCATCAAGAATGCCGGCATCCGCGCTGACTGATAAACAAATCAAAGGAGAAGGTTGATGCCGACTACCCGTGTCGCCCCAGATCTGGACATGCATTATCTGATCGACGACTACACCGATCCGTGGCGTGAAAAAGAAACAGTACTGCTGCTGCACGGCGCTGCCGAAAGCGGCCGAGTCTGGTTCGGCTGGGTGCCGCACCTGGCGCGACATTTTCGCGTGGTGCGCCCGGACCTGCGTGGCTTCGCTGATTCCACTCCGATGGCGCGTGACTTTGCATGGTCGGTAGACGTATTTGTCGACGATTGCCTCGGCTTGATGAGTAGCCTCGGCATAGAGCGCGTCCACCTCGTCGGCGCCAAGCTCGGCGGCACCATCGCGCGGCGGTTTGCCGCGCGCTGCCCGGACAAGGTCAGCACACTCACGCTCGTAGGCGCGCCACCGCCATACCGTGACATGGTCGCGACTGTCCGCACCTGGATCGAAGAGTTTGATCAACACGGCATCGAGCACTGGGCGCGCAGAACCATGGCCGGCCGCCTCGGCAGCCGGTTCCCCGCGGAGGGTGCCGAGTGGTGGATCAAGCTGATGGGACGTACCCCGGTTTCAACCTATGTCGGCTTCGTATCCAATATCCCGACCTCGGATATCACAGCGGACTTGCCGAACATCAAATGTCAGACGCTGGTCATCACCACCGACGCCAGCGCGCTGGGCTCCGTGGAAGAAACCCGCGCATGGCAACAAAAGATTCCACGCTCCACGCTGCTGGTCCTGCCCGGCGATTCGTTTCATGTCGCCGCAACCGATCCGGATCGGTGTGCGCGCGAAACGCTGGACTTCATCAAACAGCAAAACATCTAGACAGGCGGCCAGCGATTGTCAAATCCGTACTTCTTTACCCAGCCAATCTGCTCTTGCCGTGAAAAGCTACGCAGCGAACCGCAATTGCCGCGCACGCCGCGCCCGAATTGGCTGAACTGCAAGCCGCATACCCATCGCTTTATGCAGCACTCGCAGACTCTTAAGCTCAGGATTGCCGCGAGGCGAGAGTGTCCGATACAGTGACGTTGCATTGAGATTTGTAGTCTGCGCCAGCTTCGGCACGCCGCCAAACGCGTCGGCCATCCGGCGCAGCGCGAGCAGCAACTCCTGCTGCTCGCCTTCTTCGAGAACTGCATTTAGGTACTCCACTGCAAACTCAGGATCGTCACGAAAGCTCGCCATGGTCGCTTCGTCATGACTGCGGTAGGGCAAAGTTTTCGCTTTCATGGCTTTCGTTACCTTGGCTGTCATGGCATTCTCCGTTTGGAGTCTTCCCAGCACTACTCTGCACGTTGGCGGCCATCGTGTGGTGGGCTGGCCGATACGCCAGAGCAATGGCCTTGTCTCGCTCGTCCACGTGCCCGACCTCGAACAGTACCCGCAGTGCGGGAAAAGATCGCATGCATTTCCTATCGTGGCCTCTGGCCGCAACCAAGTAACAGACGAAACTTCTTTGCCAAATGCAAAGAAGTCACGGCAAAAGAATCTATTCTCGGAAGGTTAGTCAGAAATGCTATATTATGACTAATTACCCCCGACAGACATGGAGGCAGCAATGCTGGTCAACATTTACGACGCAAAAACCCATCTCTCCGCACTGCTGGACAAGGCAGTAGCAGGGGAGGAAGTCGTTATTGCACGCGCAGGCAAGCCGCTTGCGCGCCTGATGCCGGTGACCGCCGTTGCATCTAAAAGCGGCGTTCGTCTTGGCGGATTGAAACGTGCCAAACTCAGACTTGCAGCGGACTTTCATGCTCCAATGACCGATGACGATCTGCTTCGCGGATGAAACTGCTGCTCGATACGCATTGCCTGATCTGGGCGCTGGCTGATGCGCCAGAGTTGAGCGCGGCTGCGCGTGCCGCGATGGCGCGCGCCGACGAGGTGGCGTTCTCCGAGGCATCGGTGTGGGAGATCGGACTCAAATGGCGCAAAGGTAAGATCAACCTGCAACCGCGCCGCGTGGTCGACCAGGCATTACGCGACGGTTTTCGCATATGTGCGCTGTCACTTGAGCCGATTTTACTATCATGCGAATTGCAGCGAAGGCATGGCGATCCGTTTGATCGCTTACTTTATGCTCAGGCAAAACATCTGGGGTATCGTCTGCTGACGATAGATCGTACATTGAGCAAATTTGGCGTGCATGTGATCAGCCCGTAAGGGATCAAAATTCGGGGAAGCATCATGATGCTGTCGCGACTTCATATTGAGCTTTTGCTGGCTGGTTTGACGATTCCTGGCGCCGGGGCAGTGTGCGGTCAGGACTATCCCGTCAAGACCATACGCATCATTACATCAGAGCCGGGCGGCGGACCGGATCTCGCGGCGCGACTGGTCGCGCCAGTTGCGTCAAGTTATCTGGGACAGCCGATGATTGTCGACAATCGCTCCGGCGGCGGCAGTATCTATGGCGGCATAGTCGCCAAAGCGGCGCCCGATGGTTATACCCTGCTGGTTACCGGCAACGCATTCTGGATCGGACCTCTGATGCGTGCTGCATCCTACGACCCGGTAAAGGATTTTTCAGCCGTCTCATTGCTGTTCAACGCCCCCAACATTGTGGTCATGCATCCGTCGCTGCCGATCAAGTCGATCAGGGAGTTGATTGAATTGGCGCGCAGACGGCCGGGCGAGCTTAATTTCGCGTCGAGCACCATAGGCTCTTCACCGCATCTCGCCGCCGAATTGTTCAAGGCCATGGCAGGCGTCAATATTGTGCACATCCCTTATAAGAGTGGCGGCGCCGCGGCCATCAACCTGATCGGAGGTCAGATAGAGTTTGCGTTTGCGACCGCCGCATCCGTGGCGCCCTATATCAAGTCGGGGCGGGTCAAGGCACTGGCGGTGACCAGCGCCAAACCGACGGCGCTTGCGCCGGGACTGCCCACGGTGTCTGCATCCGGATTGCCGGGTTACGAATCGGTATCGACGATAGGTATGTTCGCACCAGCCAGGACACCCATGACGATCATAAACCGCATCAATCAGGAAGTCGTGCGTGCAGTCACCACCGCAGACGTCAAGGAGAAATTTTTCAACGCCGGTGTCGAAGCAGCGGGCAGCACCCCGGAGGAGTTTTCGGCCAGGGTATATTCCGACGTGGTCCAGATCGGTAAGCTGATCAAGGACGCCGGCATACGTGCTGATTAACGGCATGCACTCGCGACACATTTTCGGGAGATTCTTGTCGCTCGGACTGATCGCCGCAGTAGCGGATGTTGCGATCGGCCAGATCTATCCCCACAAGCCGATACGCATCGTGACCAATGTGGCCGGGAGTGGCAGCGACTTCACGTCGCGACTGATCGCGCAAGGGCTGGCTGCCAGACTGGGGCAGCCGGTTATTGTCGACAATCGGGTCAGCGGTCTCATCTCGGAAACGGTGGCCAAGGCGCCGCCCGACGGTTATACGCTGCTCATCAATGGCAGCAGCGTGTGGGTTCTTCCGTTGTTGCGCGATAAAGTTCCCTACGATGCGCAGAAGGACCTTGCACCGGTTACGCTCACGGACAAACAGCCTATCGTTCTGGTGCTGCATCCGCTCGTGCCCGTGCGGTCGGTGGAAGAGTTGATCGCGCTGGCGCGCGCCAAACCTGGCCACCTCAACTATGCGTCAACCGCAACCGGATCGCCCAACCATCTGGCCGCGGAACTGTTCAAGTCCATGACAGGGACAAACATGGTGCGCATCACTTATAAAGGCAGCGGACCGGCTCTCAACGATCTGATCGGCGGTCAGGTGCAACTGACGTTTGGCACCTCTGCTTCCGTCATTCCCCATGTGAAGTCGGGCCGGCTCAAGGCGCTCGCCGTCACCAGTGCACAGCCCTCCGAGCTGCTCCCCGGATTGCCCACGATCTCAGCCTCTGGTGTGCCGGGTTATGAGGCGGGAACAATCTATGGCGTATTGGCGCCGACGAAGACGCCCGCCGCGCTCATCAATCGGTTGAACCAGGAGATCGTTCTGGTGCTGAGCGACGCGGATGTCAAAGCGAAGTTTTTCAACGTCGGGGTGGAAACCGTAGGCAGCACGCCGCAGCAGTTTGCTGCTTACATCAAATCGGATATTGCCAGGATGGGCAAGGTCATCAGGGATGCCGGCATCAAAGCGGACTAGTGCTCCGACACATAGGTTTCGAAACATAATTTTGGATGGAGCGGCATAAGAGTTGCAACAATGACGAAAATCGGCGTCAGGCGCGAAGCCGCGCACAGCCGGGTCGGGAACCCGGCGAGCACGGCGACAAAGCATGGCGTCGATTCTCGTCATTGTTGCTTCGAAATTTATGTGTCGGAGCACTAGGGAGAAAATATCATCGTACCGCCCCATTGCGCTAAACCATTGACCCTTACCGTTCTTATGATGTTCGGGGCCAGCCTGGCGTTCGGCCAGACTTATCCCGACAGGCCCATACGCATGCTGGTAGGATTTGCACCGGGCGGGAATTCGGACACGGTCGCGCGTATCGTGGCGCCGCGGTTAGGCGAACGACTGGGCCAGCCGCTGGTTATCGACAATCGTGGCGGCGCCGCAGGCAACATCGCGGCGGAACTCGCGGCCAAAGCGGCCGCCAATGGCTACACTATCTTGATGGGCTCATCGAGCAATACAGTGAATGCCAGCCTGTATCCGCGGCTGCCGTTCGATATGACTAAAGACTACGCGGCGGTAACGCTGGTATCCTCCGCTCCGTTCGCGCTGGTAGTAAACAGTGCCACGCCTTTGGCCTCGGTGCGGGAACTGATTGCGTTCGCCAGATCAAAGCCGGGCCAACTCAACTATGCCAGCTCCGGCGCGACTTCACACCTCGCCACTGAACTATTCATGATCATGGCCGGTATACGTGCGGTCAACGTCCCCTACAAGAGCAGTGGGCTGGCGATATCCGACCTGCTGGGCGGGCGGGTGGCGATGATGTTCAGTGCGCTGCCGGCAGCGTTGCCGCATGTCAACTCGGGCAGGTTGCGTGCGCTCGGCGTCACAAGCGGCAGGCGACTTGAATCCGCGCCGGACCTTCCGACGGTTGCCGAGTCCGGGTTGCCCGGGTATGAAGTGGCCCAGTGGTCAGGGGTACTTGCGCCGGCAGCGACCCCCGGAAACATTGTTGCCAGGCTGCAACAGGAAATTGCGCAAATCATGAAATTGCCAGACGTGAAAGAGCGTTTGGCGGCGCTGGGTCTGGAAGCAAGGTCCAATACTTCCCGCGAATTCGCATCGTATCTTCAAGACGATATCAAAAAGTGGGCAAAGGTCGTCCGCGAATCCGGAGTTCGTCTGGAATGAAACATTTGCCGCAAGCTATACGCTTGTCGCTACACTGTGTGAAGGAGAATTTATGCTGATGCGATGTCATAACGTGACGGTTTTTTCAGTGTGCCTGATGCTGGTTGGTGTCGGGACTTTGACGGCGCAGGACTATCCGAACAAGCCGGTGCGCATAGTCACCGCTGCGCCCGGCGGCAGCATAGACTTCACCGCGCGCCTGATCGCGCAGGGGCTCGCCGGCGCTTTAGGGCAGCAGGTGGTGGTCGAAAATCGCGTCGGCGGAGTGCTGCCGGGAGATCTGGTGTCCAAGGCTCCGCCTGACGGCTATACGCTCATGGTCCATGGCAGCGGTCACTGGCTGGCGCCGTACATGCAGGACAAGGTGCCCTACGATCCGGTACGGGACTTTGCGCCCATTACACAGCCGGTCAGCTTGCCGCACATGATCGTGGTGCATCCGTCATTGCCGGTCAAGTCCATCAAGGACCTGATCGCTTTGGCCAAAGCCAGACCGGGGGCACTGAACGACGCTTCGACGGGCATAGGCTCTGCAACCTATGTCGCGGCACAGCTCTTCAAGTCCATGGCGGGCATCAATATGGTAAGCGTCGCTTACAAAGGCAGTGCGCCGGCGTTGAGCGCGCTGCTCTCGGGCGAAGTGCAGGTTATGTTTGCCGCCACGGCGGCGGGGACGCCGCTGGTCAAGGCACGCCGACTGAAAGCGCTGGCGGTTACGAGCGCCGCGCCGACGGCGCTGGCCCCTGATTTGCCGACCGTCGCGGCGTCGGGGCTGCCGGGTTTTGAAGCGACATCCATCTATGGCATGTTCGCACCGGCCAAAACATCTGCGAATATTATCAATCGACTCAATCACGAGACGGTGCGCGAGCTCAATCGACCCGACACGAAAGAAAAATTCTTTAATGCCGGCGCGGACGTTGTCGCGGGCACTCCTGAGCAGCTTGCGGCCGCGATCAAATCAGAAATGACCGTATTGGGAAAAGTGATCAGGGATCTCGGCATCCGGACGGAATAGATTTTCAGCGAAAACTTTTCGGAGCAAACATGCTGTTATCGCGCTACTTCGCACCATTGCTGACCTCGGTCACAGTCTTTATAAACGCCGGTCCGGTTTACGCCCAGAACTTTCCATCAAAGCCGGTGCGCGTCGTGACCGCAGAATCCGGGGGGGCCGCTGATCTGATCACGCGGCTTGTTGCGCAAGGCATAGGCGGCAGTCTGGGGCAGCCGGTGATCGTCGACAACCGCGGCGGCAGCGCCGTCATCCCCGTCGAGATGGTTGCCAAGGCCGCACACGACGGCCATACCGTGCTGCTCTACAGCGGCGGACTGTGGACGCTGCCGATGTTGCGACCCAGCATATCGTGGGATGCAATTCGAGACTTCGCTCCCGTCACACTGGTGGCGCGCTCGCCCAATGTACTGGTCGTGCATCCTTCCTTGCCGGTGAGTTCGGTCAGGGATTTGATTGCCCTCGCAAAAGCACGACCGGGGCAGCTTAACTACGCCGAGGGTACGACCGGCGCAATGCCGCATCTCGCCGCGGAACTGCTCAAAGCCATGGCCGGCGTCGATATCTTGCGCGTCCCATACAAAGGCACGGCGCTGGCATTGAACGATTTGATCGGCGGTCAGGTGCAGTTGATGTTTGCCACGGCAGGTGGCGTCGCGGCACAGGTGAAATCGGGTCGCCTGAAGGCATTGGCCGTGACCAGTGCTGAACCGTCCACGCTATTACCGGGATTGACGACGGTCGCGGCGTCGGGTCTGCCCGGCTACGAAGCGGGAACGATATTCGGCGTGTTCGCGCCCGCTGGCACAGCAGGACCGGTCGTCACCCGACTCAATCAGGAGATCGTGCAAGTTCTGAACCGCGGAGAAGTGAAAGAAAAACTCTTCAGTATCGGTGTGGAAGCCGTCGGCAGCGCACCTGCGCAGCTTGTTTCCGCAATAAAAACAGAAGTGTCCAAGTGGGGCAAGGTCATCCGCGATGCCGGCATACGCGCGGAATAGAAAGAGTATGTTGACTCACCACGCCAGGTTTATCCTCTGCATTGCAACCGCAATGTCGACGATGTTGCTCTCCAGCGTTGCGCCGGCGCAGCAATATCCGCACAAGCCGATACGTTTCATCGTGCCCTTCCCGCCTGGCGGCGCCACCGATGTCATTTCACGAGTGGTGGGACAAAAACTCCATGACGCACTCGGGCAACAAATCATCATCGATAGCCGCGGCGGCGGCGCCACGGTAGTGGGAACGGAACTCGCGGCGCGCGCGGCACCCGATGGCCATACGATATTCCTGGGAACGTTCGGTTTCGCCACGACACCGGCGCTGCATCGAAATCTTCCCTATGACGTGGTGCGCGACTTCGCACCGGTGAGCCAGATCGCGCAGGGCATGCTGGTATTAGCAGTGCATCCTTCCCTGCCCGTGAAATCCGTCGGCGAATTGATCGCGATGGCCAAGGCTAAAGGCGACAGGATCAACTTCGGCACCAGCGGCGGTGGCACATCGACCAGTCTCGCCGGAATTCTGCTTCAGTCGATGACCGGCATACAGATGACGGAAGTGCCTTACAAGGGCTCGGGTCCGGGACTGACTGGTTTGCTCGCAGGAGAAGTGAATATTGCATTTTTCAGCAGCGTCGCGGCATTGCCATTCGCCAAGGCGGGCAAGCTGCGGATACTGGGCGTTACCAGCGCCAAACGCACCAGCCTGTTACCGGATGTCCCCACCATCGCGGAATCGGGCACACCCGGCTACGAGTTGTCTCAATGGTACGGAATTATTCTGCCGTGCCGCGCGCCGCCACAGATCGTGTCCAGGCTGCACAACGAATTCGTGCGCATCATGCACCGCGACGACGTCAGGGAAGTCTTTGCGGCGCAGGGCCTGGATGCAACCGCCACGTCACCGGCGGAGTTTGCAGCGTTCATCGCATCGGAAGTAAAGAAGTGGTCGCGCGTGTTGAAAGAAAAAGATACGCGACGGGATTAATTGTCGAAATTATTCATGACTGCAAGTCACCGCAACATAGCGCGGACGCCGGGACCCATTAACGTCGAGGGAAAATGCGAATGACTCGTCGCGGGAAGTCTTAATGATAACTATCGATCCATTCCAGTCGGCCAGACATCCTCAATAGCCGTCGTTCAACGTAAACCAAGAGACGCGTGAGAGCTTGCCGCAGCGGAACCGGCGTTCCCTGGCCAAACAAGACACGCACTTATGCGACTAGCAAAGTAGATTTGGCAGCGTGCTCGAGAACATGACGCGCCTGAGATAAGGAAACGCCTGGAAACCACTCAATGAACTGGTGGACGGGCGCGTCTTCTTCAAGGTTTTCAAAGAGAGCCGCAACAGGAACCCGCGTGCCTCGAAAAACCCAAGCACCACTTACGCGATCAGGATCGCGTTCAACGTCGGGGCAAGAAGACCAGTCAATCATGTGAAAATGGTAGCACTTTGAGTGGCGAAGGAAAAGGAAACAACTAACGCCCGCGTTCAACCTCGGGCCCAACGGCTAGCGCTGTCGCGGTCCCGGCGGACGCCGGGACCCAGTAACGCCGAGGGATAATGCGAAAACCATTCTCGATTCCGATTTTCACCGGAATGACGAGTGTAGGTCACGGGTTTTGGTGAGATCAATTTTTGCCGCGTATCCCGGCATCAGTAATGACCTTGCCCCTTCGTGCAATGTCGGCCTTTAACGCGGTCGCAAACTCCTGCGGAGAACCTCCCACGGTTTCGATGCTGCCAGACCGATCCAGGTCGGACCTCCGCAAGCTTATGATTTCGAGGAAGATTGCCCACAAAAGTGGGCCCTCTTTCGGGCTTAGATCTTCTGTTTGCCGGGTGAAACTCACGTTCTAAGAGGCACCGTAGCGGGTCATGCGGAAAACTCGGCGCGGGCGCGCAGCTTATCGATTGAAAGTTACGTAACTCTTATTGATGCGGAGAACCTGGCACGCTCAGTGGTAGTCCGCCTCGCGCTCGTGCCGAACTGACGCCAGGTACACCGCGCTCGCAGTCCGATAATAGAGAATCCAGAATTCCCCGAGCAGCCACTCTCGCGCCTGCAAACGGCGGCGTGAGCTCAGCGGGGCGAGCCGCAGGAGCCAATTGCGTTCGGCGGTGCTCCCGGTCAGGCACAATTGCGCGGGCCTGCCGATGCCGGGATGCGTTGCCAGTATCCGGGGGAGATCGCGCTCGACCAAGTCGATCAGGCGCAGCGCAAGCGAACCAGCGTCGGGGTGCAGGTGTTGCAGGCATTCGTAGTGATCCAGGATTGCTTCAAGCGCGCGCTCGAAGCGCCGCGTCACCACCACCGGCAAGCGGCGTGGTGCGTTCATGCGGCGGAAATGCGTTTCGCCTTTGCACGCAGTCTGGCCAGCCTGGGTTTGAAGGTGTCCCAGGTATAGACGTGTCCTGCTTCGATATCCTCGGCCGCCTCGACCAGCGCCTTGAGCATAGCCACGTGTTCGGCCTCCTTGAAGCGGCGGTAGTCGTCGAGCTGGCCGGCGGTGATCAGCGCTACATAGCTCACGCCGTTGCGGGTAAGAACCTTTTCCTGTCCCGACCTCGAGACATCCTCTGCAAGCTCGGTCAGGCGCGCGCGCGCGCTGGAGATGGGAACGATGTCTTTGCTCGCGACCTTCGGCATGATATTTTCCGGGCAGAATTGTGATACAGAATTTTGCACCTATATTTGTGCATAGGCAAACCTTGGCGCAATTACTTGTGCAGAGTTTTCATGGAACCGGGTTGTGCAGGTCTACCAACGAACGTCGGCCCGGAATGACAAGGGTATGTCACGAGCTTTGGTAAGATCAATTCATTCCGCGGATCCCGGCATCAGTGATGACCTTGCCCCACCGTGCAATGTCGGCCTTCAACGCGATGGCAAACTCCTGTGGCGAGCTGCCCACGGTTTCGATGCTGCCGTTAAAGAATCTCTCTTTGATGTCGGTGCGATTCAGCGTCTGCACCAGTTCGCGGTTGACGCGGTTGATAGTAGCCGCAGGTGTTTTTGCTGGCGCAAACATGCCCGCCATGACCACCGACTCGAATCCCGGCAGTCCCGCGGACGCCACCGTGGGCATGCCGGGAAACAGCGGTGACAGCTGAGGGCTCGCCACCGCCAGCGCTCTCATGCGCCCGGACCGGATATGCGCCGACACCGTGCCGGCGGCGCCGAAATAAAGCTGCACTTCGCCACTCATCAGGGCGTTGATGGCGGAACCGCCGCTCTTGTAGGGTACATTTACGATATTGATGCCGGTCATGCCTTTGAGTTGCTCCCCCGCGAGATGGCTGGGGCTTGCAGAAGCACTGGTGGAGTAGTTGAGTTCTCCCGGTCTGGCTCTGGCCAGCGCGATTAATTCCTTGACCGATTTTGCCGGCAACGATGGATGAACAACCAGCACCGACGGCACGCGCGTCACCACGGCAATCGGAGCAAAATCCCGTATCACGTCGTACGGCGTCGTCTGCAGCAACGGCGTTTGCCATAGCGTGCCGGCGTTGATCATCAGCGTATAACCATCCGGCGGCGCCTTCGATACCAGTTCCGCGACGATAACGACGCTGCCGCCGCGATTCTCCACAATAATCGGCTGCGCCAGGCCCTCGCTCAGTCCCGGCGCGATCATGCGCGCCACGATGTCGCTGCCGCTGCCGGCTTCGTTGACCACGATGCGCACGAGTCGGGTCGGGTACTCCTGTGCGTGGGTTACTCCTGCATTCCCGATAGTGATACCCGCCGCGACCATCACAACGCAACGAGAGCTCATAGTTACTATAACCTTTTGATGTTAATATATTAATCAGAAAAACAGCTCGGCCTCGCCCGTCAACTCAATGGCGACTGAACTCCAGTATGTCGAAGCCGCAGTAGCGGTCCATCAGACAGATCAGACCACGGTGATCCAGGCATATGTCGTTACTTTGCGGCAGCTTCTGTCCGCTAACCGGCTCGGGAATGTAATAACCAACTTCCAGCGGAGCACTCGGGTTGGCGAGGTCTATGATGCGCAGCCCGCCGCTGAACCACGTGGCATAGATCAGCGTACCGTCGACATGCTCGTGGTACTGGTGTGCACCGAAACGACCACCCGGCGTGCGACTCCATGGCGAATCCAGTTCGCTGACCTGGTATATGGATAGCGGCTTGATATCTGAAAAGTCCGTGACGTCGAAAACTGAAACGCAAGCATGCCCGCGGCCGCGTCGTTCGTCGCTGAGTTCTACCGAGTAGAAACGCTCTTCCTCGTCCACCGTCACCGCTATGTTGCGGCCGTTGATCGGCGCCTCCAAAGGCATGAAGGTATGCGTGGGATCCGGAAATGGCGGGTGATAGTTGTACGCGCCGGCCGTGCGCGGCCTCGTAATGTCGGTTACATCGACCACGCGCATGCCGCCATGCCAGACCGCCGCCCACATGTGATTTCCACGCCGTAACGCGTGGTGCAGGCGGTTGTTGCGCCCCTCCCATGTCGGCGTCTCGCCGCCGGCGACGTGTTGTCCCGGCAACCACCAGCGCGACACTTCCGCAGGCCGACGCGGATCACGTATGTCGTAGATCACCAGAATATTGCCGACATAACCCGCCATCGACGTTGAAATATATGCGTAGTTTGCATCCATATCGAAACGATGCACGCCGATGCCGCCGGTTTTCTGATGCGTCAGCAGCTTCGGCGCCGTACGGTCGGATACGTCGTAGACCTTGAACCCGCCGTTGACATAGCCGCGCTTGAACATCTCGCGCAGTTGCGGCAAATCGCCTACGTCCACCTTGAGACCCTGCGCCAGTTCGGCGTCCGTCGGATCGCGACTCAGCGATTGTTGCAGTTGCGCCAGAATTTTGGGGAGCTGCTCCGCGCGGCGTCCCATGGTAGTGCCATTCTGCTCGACATTGATAATCATGACGTCGCCGATGACGCGCGCTTTATGGCTGTGCGATTCGGGATCATCGACTTTGAGCGAGCACACCACTTTAGGATGCTTGGGGTCCGCAATATCCACGATGGTGGTGCCATGCCCGGCCGCGTTCTGGATGTGCCCGGCATAGGCGTAGTTGCCGCTGACGTAGACCTGACCGCCACCGGGAAGATCCAGATGCGATATGCGTCTGATATTGCGCGAGAGTGGCGCGCTGGCTGCGGTTTGCATGGTCTCTTTCCTCCGTTTGAAAACTGCCAGGAACGTAAGCGGCGCAGGCTTCGGGACCGATGCGGCAGTAACGCCGTGCCTATCCTGTTAATAAAACTCGTGATACTGCTGCTTGATTAAAATCCTTACGTAACACCCATATGCAATAACGGATCTGCATTCCAGAATGCGGTAAAGTGAGAATTGTGTGCCGTATTTTTCAGGAGCAACCATGCAATTGTCGCATTTTCCCAAACAAAAACTCACGGCGAGTATTTTCCTGATCCTTGCCAGCACTGCCTCAGGCCAGAATTACCCCGCCAAGCCGATACGCATCGTCGGCGCCGAGGCGGGAGGTTCGGGCGACTTCGCGGCGCGGCTTATCGCGCCCGAGCTCGCCGCGAGTCTGGGCCAGCAGGTGATCGTGGACAATCGTTCCCTCGCCGGGGAACTGGTTTCCAAAGCGCCGCCCGATGGCTATACCTTGTTACTTGCTGGCGGCACGGTTATTCTCGGACCGCTGCTGCGCAAGGTACCTTACGATCTGGAGCGGGATTTTTTACCGATTACATTGGCGGTGAGCCTGCCAAATATTCTGGTAGTGCATCCGTCTCTACCGGTGAAATCCGTCAAGGAGCTTATTGCGCTGGCCAAAAACAGCCCCGGAGACCTCAACTACTCAACGACAGCACCTGGAGCGTCATCTCATCTTGGCGCCGAGCTTTTCAAAGCCATGGCAGGCGTCGATATCGTGCAGATACGATATCGCGGCAACGGACAGGCGCTCGCCGCTTTGCTGGGTGGCCAGGTGCACCTGACGTTCGCGGTCGCGGCGGCCGTTACGTCGCATGTTAAATCGGGTCGACTGCGAGCGCTGGCCATTACCAGTGCGCAACCGACGAATCTCTTTCCGGGTCTGTCCACGGTCGCGGCATCCGGTCTGCCCGGATATGAAGTGACTTCCATCATCGGCATTTGGGCGCCGGCGAAAACCCCCGAAGCAATCGTCAGCCGTCTGAATCAGGAACTCGTACGCGTGCTCAAGCGGCCCGATGTCAGGGAAAAATTCCTGAATGCAGGCGTGGAAACCATAGGCAATACGCCGGAAGAGTTTGCCGCCAAGCTTAAAACCGACATGGCGAAATACGGAAAGCTGATACGGGACGCGGGCATCCGCGCCGAATAATCACCGCTCGTGGCAGGCAACTCCATCGTGTTGCGAAATAAAATGCAGCAGGTGACCGGCGCATGCCGCGGGAAACATCAACTGCACCTTATGAAAACTCGTAGGCAGATGCACCATGCGCAGATTGCGTATGCCGCCAACCAGTGTTTTCTCCTGTTCTTTGTTGGTGATCTGTCCTGAGGTCGGATAAAGACCCAGTACCGGCGCCTGTATGCGGGACAGATTGGCAGCCGTGTTCGCGTGTTTGGTGAAACCTGCCATCGCGAGCTGAACGTCGGGCCGATTTTTTACAAACTCTTCCTTGTACCAATTGACCAACCCGGGGTCGGTGTCAGGTGCAAAGCGGAAACTGCTGTTGGTCGCCTTGGCCCAGGCTTCCATGCCGCCCATTTCCTTGATGGTGCTGCTCACATCGTGGACATGAACCGGCGTCGACACCAGCGTCAGCGTGCGAACGCGCTGCGGATGATGCGCCGCAAGCGCTATGCCCAATATGCCGCCCATGGACTCGCCGCAATAGTGCACGGACTCGGCACCCAGATCGTCTATGATCGCGAGCAGGTCGGCGCTGCACGCCTCAAACGTAAATTCCCGCTCGATGTCGAACTCCGCGGATGACAGACCCAGTCCGCGAATATCGGGTCTGACGATTTTATAAAAGCGGCTCAGGTACGGCACCCAGCTATACCAGAATCGCGATGACCTCCCGTATCCATGTTGCAGCACCAGGTACGGCGCGTTCTTCCACGGATCCGTGTAGTCATCAAGTGCGTAGAATATATCCGGCTGATTGGCTCTTTTCAGGTATGGCATGTGGACTGTCCCGACGTTGAATTTCGAACAACTTCCAAGGGTACCTGTACAATTCCAGGCAGCGTTGACTGCTGCCACGTTTACGCAGCAATGCCCGAAGTATATGGCAAGCCACAAGAGATCGCCGTAGCCGTGATAACAATTTTCAAAAGGCATCGATGCCTCATCTGACCCGCCCCGGTAAACCAACCCTTTACTACGCCGTCGACGATCACACCGACCCGTGGAAAGATGCCCCGTACCTTGTGCTACAGCACGGTTTCGCGCGCTCGCACCGTGTCTGGTACAGCTGGATTCCCTATCTGAGCCGCTACTACAAGGTGGTGCGTCCGGACCTGCGCGGCATGGGCCGCTCGAGCGCGGACTTCGACTTGCAGCACGACGTCAATCTCGATGCTTACCTCGAAGACTTCAATGCGCTTGTCGATGCGCTCGGCGGCGGCCCGGTACATTACTGCGGTGAATCGCTGGGCGGCATTCTGGGTATGCCGATCGCGGCCGAGTACCCGGCGCGCGTGCGCACGCTTACCATCGTGTCGTCACCCGTACATCTGCACGGCAAAGATGAAAAAACCTCTGCCTATGGACACAGCTCGCGCGCCGAGGCATTGCGCAAGATGGGCGCACATGGCTGGGCTGCAGCGTCAAACGCGGGGCGCCGCTTTGCGCCCGATGCCGATCCCGGCATGATGAAGTGGATGGTCGACGAGATGGGGGAGTCAAATGTCAACGTCTTGATCGCAACCTACCAGTTTGCATCGACCTTCGAAGCACTGCCTTACCTGCCCCGTATAAAGACGCCGATGCTGGGTATTTACCCGACGAACGGACCGATCTCGGGCGACGAGCAGATAGAATTGTTGAAGTCGCACGTGCCACATGCGCAGGTAATCCGACTAGCTACGCGCTATCATGCAATCAACACCATACAACCGGCCGCCTGCGCTACCGCGCTGCTGCACTTCGCCGCGCAGCACGACGGCATTGCCTGCCACGAGTAAGCGATGACACCACGACACTCCATGTTTGCTCTGTTCGTCGCTCTGGCCGCGGGAATTGCGCTCGCGCAACCCTATCCGACCAAACCGGTCCGCCTGATTGCATCCGGCGCGGGTGGCGCCGGCGATTTCACCGCGCGCATGGTGGCGAGTGGACTCACAACCCGCCTCGATCAGCAGGTAATCGTGGATAACAGGCCGGGGGGACTGGTACCCGGGGAAATCGTTGCCAAGGCGCAGCCCGACGGTCACACCCTGATGCTGGTCGGAATCGTAATCTGGCTTTCGCCGTTCATGCGCGATTCCATGCCCTTTGATCCGCTACGCGATTTCGCGCCCGTGACACTGGCAGCGACTTCCCCCAATGTATTGGTGGTGCACCCGGCGCTCCCCGCGAATTCGGTACGGGAACTGATTGCACTTGCAAAGGACAAACCGGGCGCGCTCAACTACGCTACATCGGGCGCCGGCAATTCCAACCATATTGCGGGTGAACTATTCAAGGCGATGGCGGGCGTCAACCTTGTGCAAGTGAACTACAAAGGCGCGAACTTCGCTCTCAACGACGTGCTGAGCGCACGCGTTCAGGTTATGTTCGCAACGGCAACCGCAGCTGCGCCACACGTAAGCTCGGGTCGTCTGCGTGCCCTTGCGGTTACTTCGGCAAAACCCTCGGCCGTAGTCCCCGGCCTCGCTACAGTCGCGGCATCCGGATTACCTGGCTATGCATCGGAATCGACGCTGGGGTTGTTCGCGCCGGCCGCGACCCCGTCAGCAATAGTCAGGAGACTGAATACGGAAACCGTGGCATTTCTCAATGCCGCCGACACCCGCGAGCGACTGCTCAAGTCCGGTATTGAGGTGTTAACGAGTTCACCTGCGGAATTCTCCGCTGCGATCAAGGCAGACATGGCGCGCACCGGCCCGATACTGCGCGCCGCGGGTGTGCGCACCGACTAGCGCTGCCACGCAGTCTTCGTCATCTGCGTCCATCCTCTCCCATCGAGCGGTAAGATACCGGTTTTCAGGAGATCGATCATGCAAAGAGTCGTCATAGTCACCGGCGCGGGCGGCTGGCTGGGCAGTGCAATCGTAAAGGCATTTGTAGACGCGGGTGACAAGGTGCTGGTGGCCGACAGCCACAAGGAAAGTCTGGACCAGGTGGTTGCCGCCAATAACAAGAGTCCCGGACAAGTCATCGCCTGTTCCGTGGATACCCGAAATTATGCGCAAGTCGAAGGCATGGTCAAGGAAGCGGTCAAAACGTGGGGCAGACTCGACTTGATGGTGTGCGTGGCGGGCGGCATATTAACGCGTCTGAAGCGTGTTTCGAGAGTCGGCGAAAAGCTGCTGATCGATCACACCGAAGAGGACTGGGATCTCGTCGTCGACAGTAATCTGAAGGGCAGTTTTCACTGCATCAAGGCAGCGGCGGCACCCATGATTGCGCAAAAAGACGGACAGATACTGCTGATGGGTTCAGGCGCCGGGTCCAAAGGAAGCAAAAAGAGAGCGGCCTATTCCGCGGCCAAGGCCGGCATGCTGGGACTCATGAAAACCGCGGCGCTGGAACTGGGCGAGCACAACGTGCGCGTGAATGTGATCTCGCCCGGCCGCAATCCCCATCCCGGAGAAGCGAGCAACCCTGAAGGCAATATTCTGCCGAAAACGAATACGCCCCCCGATGTTGCAGCGTTTTTCGTGCACGTGTCGCGCATGACCAACATCTCGGGGCAGATCTTCAATCTGGATTCGCGTATTCTGTTCTAGTTCATTCCCACAGCCGCTCGGGTAACGGCAAGCCGGCCAATTGCGCGGATGTAAGCGGACCGTCGGGCTTTAAACCCAGCCGTTCGACCACCGCCATCATCTGCCGTGCATGCTGCGCCGAATGCCACGTGCAACGCTCATACAGCATGTGCGTGGTCTGCGGACCAAAGTACGTCTGCACCTGACGCTGGCACGACCTGTCGGCAAG
>CANJQI010000050.1 GCA_947476215.1 Betaproteobacteria bacterium | reverse complement strand
TTACACTGACCGCGATGGAGCCGCCAATTTCGTTCGACGCCGACGCCGTGCGCGACGAACAGGCCAAGGTCATGCAGGCGATACAGCCGTTTACGCCCGAGGATGTGCTGGCCAAGACCGTACGCGGTCAATACGGCGCAGGTATGCACGACGGCGAAACGTTGGATGCCTATCGTGCCGAACCGCATGTCGCCGAGGCATCGCAAACCGAAACGTATTGCGCGATCAAGCTCGCCATCGACAACTGGCGCTGGGCAGATGTGCCGTTTTATCTGCGCACCGGCAAACGCATGGCAAAGCGCTGCACCGATATCGCAATTCAGTTCAAGCGCGCTCCGTTCATGCTGTTTCGCCGCGCCGGCGCGCCGGACCTCACGCGTAACCGGCTGATGATACGCATACAGCCTGACGAGGGCATTTCGCTCACGTTTGGCGCGAAGGTGCCGGGAACGGTGCTGCGCCAGGATATCGTGGACATGGATTTCAGTTACGCGGAACACTTTGGCAAGAACACCAACACCGGCTACGAACGGCTGCTTTACGATTGCATGATAGGAGACCCGACGCTCTTCCAGCGCGCCGACCAGGTCGAGGCCGGCTGGTCCGTGGTGTCGCCGATAATTGACGTGTGGAAGGCGCTGCCGGCGCGCAACTTTCCGAACTATGCGGCCGGTTCGTGGGGACCACGCGAAGCCGATGAATTGCTGGCGCGTGACGGTCACGCGTGGGGCCGCAGCAACCCGCAATGTCCATAAAAATCCTGCGGCATCCCGCAGATCTATACCGTGTAGCGGCAGAAACTTTCGTGCGCATAGCAACGCATTCGGTCGCTGTGCAAGGTCGATTCAGCGTTGGCCTGGCCGGCGGATCGACGTCGAAGTCGCTTTATCCCCTGCTGGCCAACGAACCGGGATTGCGTTCCTGGCTACCGACTGAATGCATGCACTTCTATTGGGGCGATGAGCGCCACGTGCCGCCAGAGCATGCGGACAGCAACTATCGCATGGCAAACGAGGTGATGCTCTCGAAACTGCCGTTGGCACCGAATCAGGTGCATCGTATCCAGGGCGAGTGTCCTGACGCGGCGCGGGCGGCGGATGAGTATGAGCGCGAGCTGTGCGCGAACTTTGCTTTGGCGCCGGGCGTATATCCCCGGTTCGACCTGGTGCTGCTCGGCATCGGTCCTGATGCTCATACTGCTTCGTTGTTTCCGCACACGCCGGCGCCACAAGAAACTGCACGCAGTGTGGTGGCCAACCGTGTTGCCGCCCTCGGTACTGATCGCATTACGCTTACCATCCCGGCCATCAACAATGCGGCAAATATTGTTTTTCTTGTGAGCGGCGCCGACAAGGCGGTTGCCCTGCGGGAAATTTTGGAGGGTCCGCGTGATCCGCGGAAATTGCCGGTGTAATCGATTGTTCCGCACAGCGGCACGCTGATATGGCTGGTGGATGACGCGGCGGCGGTGCAACGACAGAGGATGCCGCAACGTCCCCATGGCGCGGACTGCATTCAATAACTGTTACAGGAAATCGGCCGACCTGAAGCAACGTGGGTGGTTGCGCAGAAAGCGTGCGTCGGATTCAGAATGCTCAATGATTGGTGGACATGGCGATGCATCATCCGCGCGTGTCATGGACGCGGCTTGCAATGACAATGCGCGCAATTTATACTCGACCGCAACATCATGCGCACAGCTTTCCGAAAATTCATAGCCAAGGCAGCGGTATTTTTAGCGCTGTTCAGTGCCTTGTCGCCTGCGCTCGCGGCGTGGCGTTTTCAGGATCGCCCCGATGTGCTCGCAGAGTTGTGCACGCCGGCCGGTGTCAAGCGCGTAGTTGTTGGAGACAACGGCCAGCCATCCGAACAAGAAGCTCACGGAATTTTCTGCGTATTGTGCCTCGCGAGTGCGCAACATGCAGATACCACGTCCGCTGCAACTTCGGGCGTGCCTGCGGCATTCGTTTTTGTATCGCGCCAATTTTTCACGGTAGCGCCTCCTTTTGCCGCGTGCGTTGCCGCGTATTACTCCTGCGGTCCTCCTTCCTCCCTGATCTGACCTGATCGGGCGACAACCCCTGCCGGGGTTGCTCGCGATTTTTCTTACGGCGCACGCCGTTTGCATATTTCCTGGGAGGGAAGACCATGCTGTACGCTGTCGACCAAGCACGTGCGATTGTCAGAATTTCATTTAAAATCAAATGGTTGTTTAATGCATCCTTGCTTGGGTTTGTCTCCGCCCAGGCATGGGCGCAGGCACCTGCACCAGTAATGTCCTTGCCTGAAGTCACGGTCAAGGAAGTGCCATCGCCCGCGCAGAAGTACCATTTGCCCGCGACTGCGGAGGGTGTCACCGCGGCCCAGATCGCAGACACCATCAACGTCGTGAACACCGAAGACGCGCTCAAGTACCTGCCCAGTCTGATTGTCCGCAAACGCAATTTTGGCGACCAGTACGCGCCGCTGGCGACGCGCACGTCCGGTCTCGGACAAAGTGCGCGTAGCCTGATTTATGCCGACGGCTATCTGCTTTCCACGCTGATAGGCAACAATAACGGCGCCGCGTCGCCGCGCTGGGCACTCGTTGCGCCGGAAGAAATAGAGCGCATCGATGTGATGTACGGCCCCTTCTCGGCTGCGTATCCCGGCAATTCCATGGGCGCGGTGGTGGAGATCACGACGCGCATGCCGCAGAAATTCGAGGCCGGCGCCAAGGTCACGGGCGCATCGCAGGACTACAGCCTGTACGGCACCACCAAGACCTACAATTCCAAACAGTACAGCGGCATACTGGGCAATCGCACCGGGAAGGTGTCGTGGTGGCTCAGCGCGAATCATCTGGATAGTCAGACTCAGCCGGTCAACATCATTACCGCGGCCCGTCCCGCCAATCCGAGCGGCGCTGGTGCGCCCACGACCGGCGCAATTCTGGATTTCAACAGAACAGGCCAGCCGATAGCCATTATTGGTTTCGGCGGTCTGGAGCGAAAATTACAGGACACTTTCAAAGCCAAAGTTGCATTCGATTTCACGCCCGAATGGCGCGGCACCTACACGCTCGGCTATTTTCAGGGCGATGCGAAATCAAAGGTGGATACCTTCCTGCGCGACGCCGCAGGCAACCCGGTTTACGCCGGTACGAGTCTGAATATCGGCGGCTACAACTTTACCAATATCACGTCGACCTCCTTTTCAAGTTCGTCCGGGTTTTACAACATTCAGCAGGAACACACCGCGCAGAGCTTGTCGCTGAAGTCGAACATGCAGCGCGAGTGGGACTGGGAGGTGGTGGCCAGCAATATGCGCTTCGGGCTCGATGCCACGCGTTTCCCGGGGTATGCCGCATTCGCCGGCACTGCTGCGTCACCTAGCGCTTTGCCCGGCGCCGCAGGTGGAGGCGCCGGAACGCTGCAGGCGCTGGATGGGACCAGATGGTATACGGCCGACGTGAAAGGTTACTGGCGGCCGCAGGGTGCCGGCGGCGCGCATCAAGTGAGCTTTGGTCTGCATTCGGATCGCTACACACTGAGCAATACCACGTCGGCGACCACCGACTGGATTTCCGGAGGGGCGAGCGGAACCATCGCGCGGTCCGCGGGCAAAACGCGCACCGAAGCGCTTTGGATCCAGGATGCATGGCGTTTTGCGCCGCAATTCAAGCTCACGCTCGGTGGGCGCCAGGAGTCATGGCACGCGTTCGACGGGCTGAATTATGCGACGACCGCAGCCACGAGTTCAAGCGTTTCCCAGCCCGGCCTCAGTTCTTCGAAGTTTTCACCGAAGGCATCACTCGCGTGGGACGCGACACGCGACTGGCGGATGACGGCTTCCTATGGCACGGCTTTCCGGTTTCCGACGGTGTCGGAACTGTATCAGGCCGTAACGGTCGGTCCCACGATCTTCACGCCCAATCCGAACCTGCGGCCGGAGCGCGCGTATTCCGCAGAACTCGCCGTGGAACGGGCGCTGGAAAAGGGCAGGGTGCGCGTTTCGCTGTTTCAGGAGGACCTTGCCGATGCGCTGATTGCGCAAAATTCAACCATTCCCGGCACCACCGCCATCGGCTCATCCATACAGAATATCGACCGCGTGCGCTCGCAGGGAGTCGAGTTGGCAGCGGACAGCAGCGATGTGCTGATCCGCGGTCTGGATCTTTCCGGCAGTATGACCTTCGTGGATTCGCGCATACGTTCCGATCCGAATTTCAGAAATTCGGCCAACGTGCTGACGGATGTCACGGACAGGTACACGCCCAATATCCCGCGCCGCAAGCTGACGGCACTGGCGACGTATCGCCACAACGAGCATTGGACGGGCACACTTGGGGCGCGTTACAGCTCAAGGGTCTGGGCCACGATAGACAACACCGACGTGTATCCGAACACCTACCAGGGATTCGACCAGTTCGTCGTTGTCGACGCACGAGTGCGATACCAGGTTCACAAGCTTTGGAGCGCGGCGCTGGGCGTCGAGAACCTCAACAATCGCAAGTACTTTCTGTTTCACCCGTTCCCACAGCGCACGATCGTCGCCGAATTGAAATTTGCAATATGACACGATCCGCTTATTTATTTTTCACGCAATTCCATGAGTGCTACAATGGCGATAACTGGGAAACACACAGACAACAAAGAGCCGCACGATGAACATGATGCTCGGGGTTTTTCTGGTTGCAGTGATGGCGGTGCAAACCACATCTGTACTTGCGCACGATGACCAACACGGCGAGATGAAGGGGAGCGGGATCAAGAAAGAGCAGAAGCCTTGGGGAATCGCGGGCGATGCTGAAAAGATCAAGAGCACGATCACACTGAAGATGACCGATAACATGCGTTTTGCACCCGACCGCATCGAGGTGGTGCAGGGGGAAACGGTCAAACTGTCGATTAAGAACGACGGCAAGATGATGCATGAAATGGTCATCGGCACCCGACAGGAACTTGATGAGCATGCTGCGCGAATGCTGAAGCACCCGGGCATGGAGCACCATGAACCCTATATGGCACATGTGCCCGCTGGCAAGATTGGATAGATCATCTGGACTTTCAACCGGGCCGGCGAGTTCGACTTCGCGTGCTTGATTGCGGGACATTACCAGGCGGTGATGAAAGGAAAAATCAACGTTACCAAGTCGGTCGTGAAGCAATGATCTGCACTCTGCGTCTTCTAAAGGTGTGCCTGAAATCGCAAACAATGCAAAAAATTCGTTTTGGTCTTAATCGCGGCATCAGGAAGCAGGCAATGTGGCAAATGCACGCGGCACCTGCGTATCATATCCTGCGGTTGCTTGCGATTCTGTTGTCCGTCTGCACGAGTACAGCGACATTCGCGGCGGACGTGCAAACGCTGGATACGATCAATGTCATTGATTCATCCGACAATCTGATCGGGGCCGCCGATTCCGCCAACCAGGGCACGGTGGCGAAGCAGCAAATTCAGTCGCGTCCCAGCTACCGGCCCGGCGAATTGCTGGAAACCGCGCCCGGGCTGATCGTTACGCAGCACAGTGGAGAAGGCAAAGCCAACCAGTATTTCCTGCGCGGCATCAATCTTGATCATGGCACCGATCTCGCAACCACGGTAGATGGCATGCCAGTCAATCAACGCACGCATGGGCACGGCCAAGGCTATACCGACCTCAATTTTCTGATCACGGATGTGGTCGGCGGGCTGCAATACAAAAAGGGCCCGTACTATGCGGATGAAGGTGATTTCGCGAATGCGGGCGCGGTGTCCGTGCTGTTTCCCGCGCGGCTGGATGCCGGCATCGCGCAACTGGAGGTGGGCGGATCGGGCTACCGGCGGGCGTTGTTGGCCGACTCGCCCACGGTTGGCAAGGGCAATCTGCTGTATGCAATCGAGGCCTATCACAACGATGGCCCGTGGACACGGCCTGACGACTACCGCAAATTCAATGGCCTGTTGCGCTATGCCGAGGGGACGCCGCAAAACGGCTTCAATCTCACGGCGATGGCGTATCAGGGCAGTTGGAATGCAACCAATCAGATTCCGCAGCGCGCACTGGATCTGGGCGTGATCGGCCGTATGGATACGCTGGATCCTACGGACGGTGGTGACTCGAGCCGCTACAGCTTGTCCGGGGCGTGGGGCAGAACCAGCCAGAACACAGCGACGTCAGCCAACGGCTACGTGATACGAAGCAGGCTTAGTCTGTTTTCCAATTTCACTTTTCTGGATGCCTTCAACAACAGTGCGCAGATTGGCCAGGCTGACAGCCGCATCATTACCGGTGTCAACGCAAAACACACGGTATTTGGCAAGTGGGCCAATCACGATGTGGAGAATACCGTGGGCTTTCAGTCCCGCAATGACAATATACAGGTCGGACTATTCAACACTGCGCAACGCGTGCGCGTAGCGACAGTGCGCGACGACCACGTCGTCGAATCCAGCGCCGCCCTTTATGCCCAGAACAGTCTGCGCTGGAACGACTGGCTGCGCAGCGTCGCCGGATTGCGCGCCGATTATTTCCGTGCGCGGGTGAGCAGCGACAATCCTCTGAATTCGGGCGTCGCCAATGACCACATGATCAGCCCCAAACTCAGCCTGATTTTCGGTCCGTGGGCCAAGACCGAGTACTATCTGAACTGGGGACGCGGTTTGCGCAGCAACGACGCGCGCGGCGCAACGATATCCGTGGATCCGGCGAATCCGGCGAATGCCGCCACCCGGGAACCCCTGCTGGTTCGAACCGATGGCTACGAAGTCGGATTTCGGACTGCAATCATTCCCCATCTGCAAAGTTCATTGAATGTATTCGTGCTCAACGCGCAATCCGAACTGCTGTTTCAAGGTGACGCGGGGACCACCGAGGACACTGGCCGTCCGAGCCAGCGCGTAGGATTTGAGTTCTCCAATCTTTACACCCCGAATTCATGGTTGATGCTGGATGCCGACATAGCGTTTACAAAGGCGAAATTCACCGATGGCGATCCCACCGGCGTCGGCACCCGCGTTCCCGAGGCGATTGAGGGCGTGGCGACGTTTACGGCGGCGGTGGACAATCTCGGCCCATACTATGGCAGTGTGAGACTGCGCTATTTCGGACCGCGACCGCTGATAGAAGACAATACCGTGCGATCAAGTTCCACGACCTTGCTCAGCGCACGGGCCGGCTACAAGTTCGACAGGAAAATGCGGGTTCAACTTGACGTATTCAACCTGCTTAACCGTGAGGCACAGCAAATTGCCTATAACTACGCATCACGGTTTCTGGCGACCGACCCGGCGGGCGGGGTCAGCGGCGTTCATTTGCACCCGGTTGAGCCACGATCCTTTCGCGTCTCGGCCATCATGAGTTTCTGATGGAACCAACCCCGCACAGCCACCCTCAACGGACCAGCACCAACGGTTTGATTCCCAATGACTGACTGATGCGGTCCGCCGCTGCGCGCGCGTCCGACTGATTCGCATAGGGCCCCGCGTGCACGCGAAACAGTCCATCGCGCGGATAGACGTGCAGCGTCGTCGCCAGCCAGTCGACCTGCGAACGCAGTCGCACCAGATAATTGTCCGCGTTTTCCTGCGAGCCGAAAGCACCCAATTGCAGGAACAGCCCCTTCTGGTCGGCGATCACGGACGCAGTGGGCGGTGATGTCGCGGGGGCCTCAGCCGGCAACGTCACGGCTGTCGGTGGCGCGCGCGGATCGAGGGGGATTACCGTCGCAATCGGCGCTGCTGGCGCGGGTTGCGGCGGCGCGCCGACTGCCGGTACATCCGCGCGCGGAATGATGGTTTCCACTTCGACCATGGCCCGGCCACCACCCAGCACCCCCAATTTGTGGGCTGCTGTATATGAAAGGTCTATCAGACGATCGGAGTGGAATGGCCCGCGGTCGTTGATGCGCACGACGACGGATTTGTTGTTGGCGAGATTGGTCACGCGCGCATAACTAGGAATCGGCAGGATGGTGTGCGCGGCGCTCATCGCATACATGTCGTAGATCTCGCCGGACGACGTTTGCTTGCCATGATAGCGACGCCCGTACCAGCTTGCGACACCCCGTGCTTTATAGGGCTGAACCGAAGTCATAGGCGTGTAATTCTGCCCCATCACGTTGTACGGCCGCATGGCGCCACGTGCCAGGGCTTCGCGTCTCGGCACTGCGTCCGAAATTCGGTCGATATTGGCAGGCGGATTGTCTCCCGGCCCGTCGTCGAGATAGTAGCCGCCGCTACGCGGTGGCGCCGGCCTGGATGGCGCAGGTGCACTCTCCGGTGCGCGGGCAACGGGCGGTGGAGGCTCGCGCGTGGGCGGCACGCTGCTGCAGGCGGAGAGGATCATCGCCGCGCTTGCGGCGATGATCCAGTGATGGGTGATGAGTGAAGAGTGATTAGTGTCAGGAGAGGCGAGGATGGAAAAGCTTGGATTGAGGGCTGAGAAACAGCGCAACCCAGTTGTTTCACGGCGTTGGAGGGAAACTGCAAGCGCTATTCTCAATCCTCGCTCCTCAATCCTAGCTTTGCACCAGCTTCTTGTGTGTCTGTATGCTCATCAGTATTCCCAGTCCGAGACAAATGGTCACCAGCGAGGTTCCGCCATAACTGATTAGCGGCAACGGTACGCCTACGACCGGGAGGATGCCGCTGACCATGCCCATGTTGACGAATGCGTAGGTAAAGAAGGTCAGTGTGATCGCGCCGCCGAAAAGCCGCGTGAACAGCGTCGGTGCATTGGCGGTGATTACCATGCCGCGGGCGATCATCAGCATAAAAAGAAGCAGTAGCAACACATTGCCCAGCAGGCCGAATTCCTCGGAATAAACCGCAAAAATAAAGTCGGTCGTGCGTTCCGGAATGAAATCGAGGTGCGTTTGCGTGCCCTGCAGCCAGCCTTTTCCGAGTATGCCCCCCGATCCGACCGCGATCGTGGATTGTATCGTGTGATAGCCGGCGCCCAAGGGATCCTGCGATGGATCGATGAGCGTCAAAATGCGCTGACGCTGGTAGTCGTGCATTATGGACCACAGCAGCGGCAGGCTCGCAGCGCCCGCGACGGCGAGCCCGATGATGATGCGCCACGACAGGCCGGCCAGAAACAGCACGTAACAGCCGGCGGCCGATATCAGCATTGCGGTGCCAAGATCGGGTTGACGCACCACCAGCCCGACCGGGATAAACAACAAAGCCGCGGCCACGATGTGGTTCGTGAATCTCAACGACTTCGCGTAGCGGTCAAAATACCAGGCCAGCATCAACGGCACCGCGATCTTCATGATCTCGGAGGGCTGTATACGCGTGACGCCGACGTGCAGCCAGCGCCGCGCGCCGTTGACGATATCGCCAAACAACGCGACGCAAACGAGCAGCATCACACCGAATACATATAGCGGCAGCGCGATGCGCATCAGGAAGTGGGGTGGGATATTCGCGAACGCGTACATGACGGCGAAAGCAACCAGCATATTGATCATCTGGCTTGATACGCGAAGTAAGTTTTGATTGGAACCGCTGAATATGACCACAAGGCTGACCGCCATAAGCAGCGCGGTAACGAGTAGCAGCTGAACATCAAGATGCGCGGTTAATAGCCGCGATACACGCTTAATCAGGTGAGGCATCGTTGTTGTCCTTGTCAACCCTGATCGGTGTCGGTTGCTTGCCCAGCAGATAGTAGTCAAAAACCTGGCGCGCTATCGGTGCCGCCGCGCGCGCGCCGAACCCGGCGTTCTCGACGATCACGGCAAGTGCAATTCTGGGCGCATCGGCAGGGGCATACGCCACGAACAGCGCATGGTCGCGGTGGCGTTCGGCAACGCGGCTCTCGACGTATTTCTCGCCCTGCTTGATTGCGATCACCTGCGCGGTGCCGGTCTTGCCGGCGCTTACGTAGGGCGCACCGGCAAACGCGCGCGCGCCGGTGCCTTCCTTGTTCACCCCCACCAGCGCATTCTTGACCACCTGAAGGTGCTCGGGCTGGATGTCTATCTTGCGCAGCGGTTGGGGTTCGACCACGGTGCGGCCCCGCGTCACGATATTTTCGACGTAGTCGACGATGTGCGGCCGGTACATCACTCCATCGTTGGCGATGGCGGCAATGGCGTGTGCAAGCTGCAGCGGAGTATAGGTGTTATATCCCTGGCCTATGCCGACGCTGATGGTTTCTCCCGCGTACCATTTTTGACGAAAGCGTTTCATTTTCCACGCCTGCGAAGGCAGAATGCCCGCCGATTCGCCGGTGATATCGATGCCGGTGCGGCTGCCGAACCCAAACTGGCCCATGAATTTGGCAATGTTGTCTATACCAAGATCGTTGGCGAGCATGTAGTAATACGTATCGCAGGACACCACGATAGACTTGTACATGTCGACCGCGCCATGCCCGCCCACCTTGTCGTCCCGGAAAAAGTGATTGCCGAACTGGAAACCGCCAGGATCGCTGATCGCCTGTTCGGGCCGGCGTTTGCCGTAGAACAGCGCGGCGAGCGCCATGAACGGTTTGAACGTGGAGCCGGGTGGATAAGTGCCGGCGAGTGCGCGATTGAGCATGGGGCGGTCTATGGATTCATTGAGCTCCCTCCAGTTCTGCGGATCGATGCCGTCGACAAACAAATTGGGATCAAACCCAGGCCTGGAAACGAAGGCCAGCACGCCGCCGGTTGAAGGTTCAATGGCAACCAGAGCGCCGCGGTTGTTGCCGAACGCGCGGTACACCGCTTCCTGCAGTTTCGCATCCAGCTTGAGCACCAGATTGTTGCCGGACACGGGCGCCGAACGCGACAGCGTGCGTACCGCCCGTCCGCCGGAATCGACCTCGACTTCTTCTACGCCGGTAGTCCCGTGCAACTGCGTTTCGTAACTTTGTTCGAGACCGACCTTGCCGATATAGTCGGTGCCGCGATAGTTGGCGTCCAGACCTGACTCGACCAGATTATCGAGCTCACGCTGGTTGATGCGCCCGATGTGACCGACCACGTGCGAGAACACTTCGCCCTGCGGATATTGCCGGAAAAGACGTGCGTTGATTTCCACGCCTGGAAAACGGTAGCGATTGGCGGCGAAGCGCGCGATCTCCTCGTCCGACAGCCGGTTGCGGATCGGCAGGCTTTCAAAGCTCTTGCTTTCCTCGGTGAGCTTCTTGAAACGACGGCGATCCTTGGGCGTGATCTCTACCACCGTGGCCAGCTGGTCGATCAATGCTTCAATGTCATCGACTTTGTGCGGCATGATTTCCAGCGTATACGCGGAGTAATTGGTCGCCAGCAGTACGCCGGCACTGTCGACGATAATGCCGCGGTTGGGCACGATGGACGCGATCGAAATCCGGTTTGCTTCCGCCAGCGTATCGTAATGCTCGTGCTGTATGACCTGCAGGTAAAAGAAACGCACGAAAAGCAGGAAAAACATGAACATCACGAATCCCGACGCGATCGCGAGCCGCATCCTGAACTGATATAGCTCGAACTTGGAGTTCCGGATTTCGACGCCGGGATTGATGATAAGTTCAGGCATGATCCGGATCGGTTTTGGGTTTTTGCGGCAACTTGAGCACGTAGGAAAGCGTCGGCCAAAGCGCGCCGGCCACCAGACTGCCGGCAAAATAAGTCCAGCCGGGAAAATCGGCGCCAGCAAACTTGCGGATCGCGAGCACGATAAGATTATTCATGAGCAATAGCGGAATGACATGCAAGATCTGGTCTTTCATGGTGAACCGCAGGACGCGCCGGTTCAACACGATGCCGGCATAGGCAAGGACGGAATACGCCAGCGCGTGCTGACCCATCAGACTGCCGTCGGCGATGTCCATTAGCAGGCCCGTGAGCCATGCGGTACCAAAACCGGCTTTGTGTGGCTGCTGGATACACCAGTAAAGAACCGTCAGCGCCACGAAATCGGGTTTGATCGCCAGCAACCATCCCGACCACGGCAGCAGATTTATCATCAACGCCGTTCCCAGCGTGAATACTATGAAAGCCGGGCGCACCGGCAGCAGTATTTCGTGTGGAGTGACGTCCCGCGCCTGCATCATTTGCCGCCCTTGCGTTTTCTGCCCGGCGCGGGTTTTTCTTCTTCCACGGGGCGCGGCGGCGCCGTGTTTTCCAGGCTGAGGACCAGCAATTGTCCATGATTCGCGACGCCGGCCAGCGGTTTGCAGGTAATGCGTGCGAACAGGTATGCGGCGTTGCGTTCGACGGCGGATACCGCTGCCACCGGCAGTCCGGGCGGATAGACGCCGTCTATGCCGGAAGTAACGAGCTGATCGTTGTTCTGAAAATCGGCGTTCAGCGGAATGAATTTGAGTTCAAGCTGCCCGTCGGTGCCGGTGCCACCCAGAACCGCACGCAGACCGTTGCGCACATTCAATACCGGCACCGCCTGCCCCTGATCGGTTATCAGGGTTACTTCGGCGAGCCACGGATAGACACGCGTAACCTGTCCTACGATACCGATTTGGTCGATCACGGGTTGCCCTGCTTTTACGCCGTGCTGTTCGCCTTTGTTGATGATGACTTTGCGCGTGAACGGATCGCGGCCGGTATAGAGTATCTCAGCCGCAATCGCGCTTTCGGTGTAGCGTTGTCGGATGGACAGCAGTTCGCGCAAATGAGCATTTTCCGCCTGCAAGGCATTGAATTTCTGCAGCATCGCGGCATTCTGAAGGCTCAGCGAGCGAAGACGCGTATTTTCGTCGCGCTGCGCGGACTGTGTGACAAAGAATTCTCCGATGCGGTCAAGCACGGCAAACGGCGTACTGGCCAGTCTTTGCAAGGGATAGATGATCGCCGCCACGACCTTGCGAAGGTTGTCGAGATACTGGTATTTCGCATCCGAGATCAACAGCGACGACGACAGAATGACACACAACAGCAGGCGAACTACAGGAGCGGGACCGCGATTGAAGAATGGCGGCGGTGAGTATTCCATTCAGCGACGTATGCTAAATCCGGACTGAAGTTCCATCATGATTCGTGCCTGTCTCCCCTGGTCTCAGAAAGGGACATGGGTCGCTGCCTCGTCAGTCATCCGTAAAGATGCTGTGCAGTTTTTCCATTTTCTCAAGCGCCATGCCGGAACCGCGCACCACGCACGTCAAGGGGTCTTCAGCGACGATCACGGGCAGCCCCGTTTCTTCCATGAGCAGCCGGTCTATGTCTCGCAGCAGAGCACCGCCGCCGGTCAACACCATGCCTTTATCGGCAATGTCGGCAGCCAGTTCCGGAGGCGTTTGCTCAAGCGCAGACTTAACCGCGCTTACTATGCTGTTCAAGGGTTCGGTCAGCGCTTCGAGAATTTCGTTTGAGGAAATCGTGAAACTGCGCGGGATGCCCTCCGCCAGGTTGCGTCCTTTGACTTCCTTCTCGCGCACTTCGGAACCCGGGAATGCGGAACCGATCTCCTTCTTGATCTGCTCGGCGGTGGTTTCACCGATCAGCATGCCGTAGTTACGGCGAATATAGTTGATGATCGCCTCGTCGAACTTGTCGCCACCGACGCGTATCGAGCCTTTATATACCAGGCCGCCCAGCGATATCACGCCGACCTCGGTCGTGCCGCCGCCAATGTCGACCACCATAGAGCCCGTTGGTTCGCCGACGGGTAGTCCGGCGCCTATCGCAGCAGCCATCGGCTCCTCGATCAGATAAACGCGTGAGGCGCCGGCGCCGATAGCCGATTCGCGAATCGCGCGCCGCTCGACCTGCGTGGAGCCGCAGGGCACGCAAATGATGATGCGTGGCGATGGCGAAAATAGCCGCGAGTCGTGCACTTTCTTGATGAAGTGCTTAAGCATCTGCTCGGTGACCGTGAAATCCGCGATGACCCCGTCCTTCATGGGCCTGATCGCCGTGATGTTTCCCGGCGTTCTGCCGAGCATCTGCTTGGCCGCGAGCCCCACTTCCTGAATGACCTTCTTGCCGTTCGGCCCACCCTCCTGGCGGATTGCGACCACCGACGGTTCGTCGAGCACTATGCCTTTGGAGCGCACATAAATCAGGGTATTGGCCGTGCCTAGGTCTATGGCAAGGTCATTGTTAAAGTAACCACTCAAAAAGCCAAACATAACTGATTCCGACGAAAGGGAAAAATGCGCTTGATTAGCGTTCTATGATACCCTATTGCGCTTGATTTTTTAAGCAAAAAAAGCATACATGGCGCTGACTCTGGACGATGTAAATCGCATCGCGCATCTGGCCCGCATTGAAGTCGAGCCGCACGAAGCGGAACAGGTGTTACTGCAATTGAGCGGGATATTTGGATTGATCGAGGAAATGCGCGCAGTCAATACGGATGGCGTGGAGCCGATGGCGCACGCACAGGATCTGACGCTGAGGCTGCGCGCGGATGAAGTTGCCGATACCGATCAACATCGTTTGTTTCAGACCATTGCACCGCAGGTTGAGAACGACCTGTATCTGGTTCCGAAAGTTATCGAATAAATGCGCGGATCTCGCACCGGGTCGTGCCGACACCAGGCGATCATGTGCGTGTGAGTCCCACCCTGTAGCCGCAAATTCACAGCCTTGCACATGCTCAATTTCACCATCAAGCAACTTGCCGTGGAGCTCGCCGCCAGGCGCCTGTCCAGCGTTGAGGTAACAGGGTTCTTTATTAAAAGAATCAAAGGCTTGGGAAAAGTATTCAATGCGTTTATCAGTGTCGATGAGGAACGCAGCCTGAGCGCTGCGCGGGCCGCGGATGTGTTGCTGCGCCAGGGGAAAGGCTGCACGCTGACGGGCATTCCGTTCGCGCACAAAGACATCTTCTGCGCCCAAGGCTGGCGCACGACCTGCGGCTCGAAAATGCTGTCAAACTTTGTCGCACCCTACGACGCCCATGTTATTGAACGGTTCAACACCGCCGGGGCTGTGATTGCAGGCAAGACCAACATGGACGAGTTCGCCATGGGGTCCTCCAATGAAACATCGTATTTTGGTCCGGTCAGGAATCCATGGAACACGGCAGCCGTGCCCGGCGGCAGCTCGGGTGGATCGGCAGCGGCCGTCGCGGCGCGGCTGGTTCCAGCGGCTACCGGAACCGATACCGGAGGCTCGATACGTCAGCCGGCGGCGCTGACCGGTGTGTGCGGCATTAAGCCCACTTATGGAGTGGTGTCGCGCTACGGCATGATCGCGTTTGCATCCAGCCTGGATCAGGCCGGGCCTTTTGCCAGGACCGCGGAGGACCTGGCGTTGATGCTCAACACCATGGCGGGTTTTGACGCTCGCGACTCGACGAGCCTGGAACGCAAAACCGAGGATTACACGCGCGATCTTTCGAAACCGGTGCGGGGTCTGCGCATAGGGTTGCCGAGCGAGTTTTTTGCCGACGGTGTGGCGTCCGACGTGGCCCGGGCGGTAGACGCTGCGATCACTGAATTCAGGAAACTCGGTTGTGAAACTGTCGAGGTACGGCTGCCCAACATGAAGCTGTCGGTGCCGGTCTATTACGTGCTCGCTCCCGCTGAAGCGTCGTCGAATCTGTCGCGCTATGACGGCGTGCGTTACGGCCATCGTGCGCCGGAGTATGTCGATCTTGTGGACATGTACAAGAAATCGCGGGCACAGGGCTTTGGCGCGGAAGTGAAGCGGCGCATTCTGATCGGCACCTACGTGCTGTCGCACGGCTATTACGACGCGTATTACATCAAGGCGCAGAAACTGCGGCGCCTGATCGCGCAGGATTTTACCGATGCGTTCACGAAATGCGATGTGATCATGGGCCCGACCAGTCCCAGCACCGCATTCAACATCGGTGAAAAGGCCGGCGATCCGGTGCAGATGTATCTGTCCGACATTTATACGATTGCGGTCAATCTGGCGGGACTGCCCGGGATGTCGATACCGGCGGGGTTTGGCGACACGAATCTGCCGGTGGGCCTGCAGTTAATCGGCAATTATTTTGATGAAGCGAGAATGCTCAATCTCGCCCATCAGTACCAGCAGGCGACCGACTGGCATGTACGCATGCCGGAAGGGTTGGAAGAGCCATGAACCGCCAAGACGCCAAGGCCGCCACGAAAGGGCCTCAAAGTCATGAAGTAGGGGCTGTTGTTGGTGATGGCGAGCAATGTCATATGTTCGGCTCGGGTAGCGGCCTTAACAGAGTAATGTCTTATTTGTTTTTCTTGGTTTTTCTTGGCGGCCTTGGCGTCTTGGCGGTAAAACGGGTTTCATAAATGAACTGGGAAATTGTCATAGGCCTGGAAACTCACGCGCAGTTGTCGACGCGTTCCAAGATATTCTCCAGCGCATCAACCGCCTTCGGTGCAAGCCCGAACTCGCAGGCAAGCGCGGTTGATATCGCATTGCCCGGTGTCTTGCCGGTCCTGAACAAGGGGGCGGTCGAGCGCGCGATCCGTTTTGGACTCGCAGTCGGTGCCACAATCAACAGGCGTTCGATCTTCGCGCGCAAGAATTATTTTTATCCTGACCTTCCCAAAGGCTATCAGATCAGCCAGTACGAGGTTCCCGTGGTGTCGGGAGGCTCATTGACGATCATGGTCGGCGACGTTGAAAAGACCGTGCGATTGACGCGCGCGCATCTGGAAGAGGATGCCGGCAAATCGCTGCATGAAGATTTCAAGGGCATGAGCGGCATAGACCTCAACCGTGCCGGCACGCCTTTGCTCGAAATCGTGTCCGAGCCGGATATGCACAGCGCCGAGGAAGCGGTGGCCTATGCCAAGGCGCTGCACGCTTTGGTGTGCTGGATAGACATTTGCGACGGCAACATGCAGGAAGGTTCGTTTCGCTGCGATGCCAACGTTTCCGTGCGCCGTCCCGGGGAGCCTCTGGGTACTCGTTGCGAAATCAAGAACCTCAACTCATTCCGCTTCATGGAGCAGGCGATCAAATTCGAGGTTCGTCGCCAGATCGAACTCATAGAGGATGGTGGAAAAGTCGCGCAGGAAACACGACTCTACGACCCTGATAAAAACGAGACGCGCACAATGCGCTCGAAGGAAGACGCGATGGACTATCGCTATTTTCCGGATCCGGATCTGTTGCCGCTGGAAATCAGTTCGGAGTTGATCAAGAGCATAGAAGCACACATGGCGGAATTGCCGCAGGCAATGCGTGAGCGTTTCGTGCGTCAATTTGGCTTGTCAGCGTATGACGCGGCGTTGTTGACAACCTCGCGGGACATTGCCGCGTATTACGAGGCGGTGGCAGGTCAAGTCGACGCCAAGCTCGCCGCGAACTGGATCAACGGCGAATTGTCGAGCCGGCTCAACGATCAGAATATCTTAATCGCGGATTCCCCGGTCCGGCCGGAGGCATTGATCTGGTTGATAGGACGGATTGTCGATGGCACGATTTCCGGGAAAATCGCCAAGGACGTATTTCGCGACCTGTGGGATGGCAAGGTCGTCGGCGTGCAGCAGGCCGGCGGATCGCTTAGCGCGCTCACAGTGCAGGCTGATGCCTACATAGAAAAAATGGGGCTCAAGCAGATTTCGGATAGCGGCGAAATCGGCAAGCTGATCGATCAGGTGTTGGCCGCCAACGAGAAATCGGTCGCGGAGTACCGCGCTGGCAAAGAAAAAGCGTTCAACGCGCTGGTCGGGCAGGTCATGAAGGCCACCAAGGGCAAAGCCAATCCGACGCAGGTCAACGAAATGCTGAAAGCAAGGCTCGCCAAGTAGACTGGCCTTCCCTGCGGTTCCCTGATCTGCTATTTGGTGGAGGCTTTCTTCTGCGGGGCACTCGCGGTGGTGCCTGTCAGCTCAATGTAACGCTTCTTCAAATCGTCATAGCGCTGGTTGAGCGCAATGATCTCCTTGCGCTTTTGCGCGATCTGTTGCGTTGTGCGGTCGTTGTCGGTCTTGACGCGTTCCAACTCATCCTGGATCGGCGGTGGAACCGGTTTTTTCTCCTTCACGAACCGGTCGGCGCGCGCTTCGGCGTCTGCTTTTCGGGCGCCTATATTCTTGAGGTTGCTCTGCAACGTTTCTATGATGGACTCGACCAACTGGATATCGCGGCGACGTTTTAGATCGATTTCCTTGTCGTTTGAAAACGTGTCCAGCAGGGCCTTGTCTTTACGGCGCTGTTCGTCCTGCCGCTGCTTTTCAGCCACGCGCTTTTCGTCCGCGGCCTCGCGCGCTTTGCGTTCCTCGGGGCTCAAGGACTCGGAGCGGCTGGTAACCACGCCTTGTCTGTTCATTTCTTTTATCGCCGCATCCTGGTACTCGTAGGGAATCTTGTCGCCGCATTCGGTTTTTCCGGCCTTGTTTTTCCAGCAAAACAGCTTGCCGCCCTGCGCATTGGCGTCCGCAGGGATCACGTTTAATGCAATCGCGGTCATCATGACAAAAAATGCACTGACAGATTTACGCATGTCCTCTTACTCCGTATTTTTCGCGGTACTGATTTACCGCGCCGAGGTTTGAGGACATTTCCCGATTGGTTTCCAAAAACATGACAAGATCGTCCAATGTGGCGATGCTGATGACCGGCATATGATACTGCTGTGTAACTTCCTGAACCGCAGACAATAGTCCGCTGCCCCGTTCCATGCGATCCAGCGCAACGGCGACGGCGCATGGATTAGCGCGCGAACCCTGAATCAGGTTGACCGACTCCCGTACCGACGTGCCCGCGGATATCACGTCATCAACGATCATGACCCGGCCTTCGAGCGCGGCCCCCACTATGCCCCCGCCCTCGCCATGGTCTTTTTCTTCCTTGCGATTGAAACTGTAGTTGACATTGCGTCCCTTTTCCGCGAACGCGATCGCTATCGCGGCGACCAGGGGGATGCCCTTGTAAGCGGGGCCAAACAGCATATCGAATTCAATCTCGGCGGCCGCAATCGCTTTCACGTAAAATTGCGCGAGTTGCCTGAGCGAGTCGCCGTCGTGAAACAGTCCGGCGTTAAAGAAATACGGAGACACACGGCCGGCCTTGGTCTTGAATTCACCAAAACGCAGCACTTTTCGCGCTAAGGCAAACTTGATGAATTCATGTCTGAAATTGGCCGACATAACAGTGCGAATCCGAAAAGATCAATGCCAGTAAGAGACAGAATTTCAACATGTTACGCGTAATTTCCCTGAACCTCAACGGCATCCGCTCGGCCTCGGCCAAAGGTTTGTATGGCTGGCTGCTGCCTCAAAAAGCGGATGTCGTGTGCATGCAGGAATTGAAGGCGCAGCCGGGCGACATGACTGAGGAAATGCTGGCGCCGCGCGGTTATCACGGATTTTTCCATTGCGCCGCCAAGAAAGGCTATAGCGGTGTCGGTATATACGCGAGGAAGAAACCTGACCGCGTGGAAGAAGGCCTCGGCATTCCTGATGTCGATAATGAAGGCCGCTATATCCGTGCCGATTTCGGGAAACTATCCGTCATTTCCGTTTACCTGCCGTCTGGGTCCAGCGGCGATGAACGCCAGCAGGTCAAGTTCAGGTTCATGGATCGGTTTTATCCGCACCTGAAGAAACTCGCCGCGACGGGCCGTGAGATTATCGTGTGCGGCGACTGGAACATTGCACACAAGGAAATCGACCTCAAAAACTGGCGCGGCAATCGCAAGAACTCCGGGTTTCTGCCGGAAGAGCGGCAATGGCTGACGCAGGTATTCGACGAGCTTGGCTGGTCTGATGTATTCCGGCGTGTGGACCAGCGTCCCGATCAATATACGTGGTGGTCGAATCGCGGCCAGGCGTGGGCCAAGAACGTCGGTTGGCGTATTGATTACCAAATAGCGACACCGGCCATCGCGGCGCAGGCGCGCAAGACAAAAATATATCTTGAGCAGCGTTTTTCGGATCACGCGCCGTTGACGATAGACTACGACTACGAAACATAGTGCCACTGGCGTCCGAGACGGGATTAGCCGATTTTCAGCACCGCCTTGCCGATCTGCTGCCTTTCTTCAAGCGCCGCATGTGCCTGCTCCACCGAGTCCAGCGTGTAGGTGCCCGAAATCGGTATGGTGAGAGTGCCGTCGAGCAGCGCCGCGAAAATGTCGTCGGCCCTGCGCTGGACCGTGGCGGCGTCGGCCATATGGTCGGCCAGACGCGGACGCGTCAGAAACAGCGAGCCGGCTTCGCCGAGTTCGAGTGGATCCAGATCGCGTACCGCGCCTGACACCGCGCCGTAATTGACGATCAGCCCGCGCGTGCGCGTGGCACGAAGGCTGCCGCGCAGCGTGGCCAGTCCGAGCGGATCGAAAACCACGTCGACACCTTTCCCGCTCGTCATCTTGCGCACGACATCGGCGAATCCTTCGTACATCATGACGTGATCCGCGCCGAGTCCGCGTGCAATGTGCGCTTTTGCGTCGCTGCTGGTGGTCGCGAACACCTTGACCCCCAGTCGCTTGCATAGCTGTATCAAAATCTGCCCGATGCCGCCCGAAGCGGCGTGTATCAGACATGACATGCCGGCACGGAGTCGGCCGGCATCGTGGACTAGGTAATGCGCGGTACAGCCCGGAAACATCGCCGCGGCGGCCTGCTCAAACGAGAGGGCATCAGGGAGCTTGGCGACCTTTGTCGCCGGAACGACGGAGTACTCGGCGTAACTCCCCCACGAAATACACCACGCGACGCGCTCGCCTTGCATATGCGAATTGACTGCATCGCCTGCTCCCATGATTACACCCGCACCTTCCATTCCCAGCGTGCATGGCAGCCGCACAGGGTAGGTTGATGAATGCGCATACTTGCCCTCGCGCGTATGCACGTCCATGAAGTTGATGCCTGCATAGGCGACTTTGATCAAGACCTCGTCCGGGCGTGGTTCCGGCACTGGTACCTCGCGGCGCAACAGGACCTCGGGGCCGCCGTACTGTTCTATGCGTATCGATCTCATTTATTTAAGTTCACGACGTGGCGGGCGGTTGAGCACGCGCTTTGTCGTTCCACGGTGCGACTTTCGGCAGCAGCAGCATACCCGGCAACGCAAGCAGCGTGCATAACAGAAAGAAATAGAACCATCCGGTTTGCTCGACTATCCAGCCAGTGGCTGAATTGAGAATCACGCGGGGCGCCGCGGCGAGGCTGGTAAACAGCACGAACTGGGTCGCGGTATACAGCGGGTGCGTGGCACGTGCAATGTATGCGACGAAGCATCATGCGCCGGGTGAAGAGCGCTTTTATCCAGGCCTTATTTGTTGTCGTGCTCTCGGTCATTCAACGAGGGGCCATCGCATGGTTTACAAGATCCTTTCTATGGCAGCGACGTGTGCATGCCTGAGAGGCCTGGGCGCAAGACCGGATTCAGTCCGCATCCCAGCCGATTGTATCCAATTGCACCTGTTTCGAAAGTAAATGATTTGCGTGGCCGCGATACCGTGTTCTCATGCGGAATAGCAGTGGTCGCGGGAGGTTTCGGATACATGCCGTACTGGTAGTATCGAGCAGCAATGCAAACAGGAGGATTTTATGCTCAAGCGTAATCGTCTCGCGAGCGCGGTCGTGGTTTCCACCGTGCTGCTGAGTTCAAGCGTCGCATCCGGTCAGCCGTATCCGAACCGTCCGATACGCCTGGTCACGAGCGCGGTCGGCGGCAGCACCGATTTCGCGGCGCGTCTGGTGGCTACGGGTCTTTCGGCCAGCCTCGGCCAGCAGATAATAGTCGACAATCGCGGCGGCGGCGTCGTAGGCATCGAGATAGCCGCCAAGGCGGCCCCCGACGGATATACGCTGTTTTACGCCGGCAGTTTGTTGTGGCTGCTGCCGTTGCTTCAGGACCACGTGCCGTACGATACGCTGCGCGATTTCGTGCCGGTGTCGCTGGTGGTGGATTCGCCCAATATCGTTCTCGTGCATCCCGGGGTCGCGGCGAAGTCGGTTAAAGATCTGATCGCGTTGGCCAAGTCCAGGCCGGGCGCGCTTAACTATGGTTCAGGCGGCGCGGGATCTTCAGGTCACCTCGCCGCGGAATTGTTCAAGGCGATGGCCGGCGTGGAGCTCACGCGTATCCCATTCAAAGGCACGGGCCCTGCGCTTGCCGCGATTATTTCCGGCGAGATACAGATATTGATGGGCAGTTCGGGTGGAACTACGCCGCACATCAAGTCCGGCCGGGTGCGCGCGCTTGCGATCACCAGCGCCCGGCGCTCAGGATTGTTTCCCGACCTGCCGACGGTGGGCGAGTCCGGTGTGCCGGGCTACGAGTATGGGCAGACTTCTGGCCTGTTCGCGCCCGCCAAGACCCCGGCTGCGATCGTCAACAAACTCAGCCAGGAAACTGGGAAAGTAATAAAAATGCCTGATTTAAAAGAGAAATTCGCCGCTGGAGGGGGCGACGTGGAAGGTGGCACGCCGCAGGAATTTCTGGCCAAGATCAAGTCCGAAATCGCGCGCTTGGGCAAGGTCATCAAGGAAGCGCGGATACGCGCGGAGTAGTGTTCCCTTAGCGCGCGCGCGCGAAGCGGTAAACCGCCAGATTGCCGAGCAGGTTAGGCAGGAAGCTCACCACGTTGTCGCCTGTCATGACAATACGTTCGAGGATGCGCACGTCATGGTCGGCGCAGAATGCCTCGAAGTCGGTGGTGGTGCACAGGTGTATGTTGGGCGTGTTAAACCATTCGTATGGCAGATCGTGCGAGACAGGCATCCTGCCGCGCAGGACCTGCACACGGTTACGCCAATAGCCGAAGTTCGGAAACGTAACTATGCCTTCGCGCCCGACGCGCAGCATTTCACGCACCACGCGTTCGCTGCTCTTCACCGCTTGCAGCGTCTGCGACAAAATGACGTAGTCGAAAGAGCCGTCCGCGAAGTCGGACAATCCGCGGTCGAGGTTGCCCTGTATCACGTTGACGCCGGCGCGTATGCACGCGAGCATGCGTTCGTCTTCGATCTCGACGCCATATCCCGACGTATTGCGCTGTTCGGCCAGATAGCGCAGCAGCGTGCCGTCGCCGCACCCCAAGTCGAGGATGCGCGCGCCGGGCCTGATCCAGCCGGCGATCACCTTGAAGTCGGCGCGTTCGAGCAGGCGCAGGTTCATGGCTTGATGTTCTCCATGTAACCGCGGATGATGCCGTGGTAGTGCGGGTCCTCCATCAGGAACGAATCGTGACCGTGAGGGCAATCAATTTCCGCATAGGAAACATCGAGATGATTATCGAGCAGCGCGCTGACGATCTCGCGTGACCGCTCCGGCGCGAAGCGCCAGTCGGTGGTAAATGAAATGATCAGAAAGCGCGCCTCGGCGAGTCCCATGGTCGCGCTGAGGTTACCGTCTTTTTCACGCGCCGGATCAAAGTAATCGAGCGCTTTGGTCATCAGCAGATAGGTGTTGGCATCGAAATAGCCGGCGAATTTGTCACCCTGATGGCGCAGATAGGACTCGATCTCGAACTCCACGTCAAAACCGAATTTGAGGTTGCCTTCGCGCAGCATGCGGCCAAACTTTGATGCCATGACGTCATCGGACAGGTAGGTAATGTGCCCGAGCATGCGTGCAAGACGCAGGCCGCGTGTCGGCACCACGCCGTGTTCGTAGTAGTGGCCGCCATGGAAATCCGGGTCGGTCAGTATCGCCTGCCGCGCAACGTCGTTGAAGGCAATGTTCTGCGCGGACAGTTTTGGGGCAGCGGCGATCACGATGGCGTTGCGTATGCGCTGCGGATAGGTGATCGTCCAGCGCAGCGCCTGCATGCCGCCGAGGCTCCCGCCGATGACCGCCGCCCATCTGTCTATTCCCAAGCGGTCGGCGAGCCGGGCCTGCGCGTGCACCCAGTCGATCACGGTAACGACGGGGAAATCCGCGCCCCACGGCTTACCGGTTGCGGCATTTGGCGACGAGGGCCCGGTGGAGCCGTGACATCCGCCCAGGTTGTTCACGCCGACGATAAAAAAACGCTCGGTATCCAGCGGTTTTCCCGGACCCACGATGTTGTCCCACCACCCGACAGTTTCGGGTTCGGAGGCGTATCTGCCGGCCACATGGTGAGAGCCCGACAGCGCATGGCAGACCAGCACGGCGTTGCTGCGTGCGGCGTTGAGCGTGCCGTACGTTTCATAGACCAGATCGTAGGCATCGAGAACCGCGCCGCTTCTGAGCGTGAGCGGCTGGTCGAAATGAGCCCTAAGCGGCGTGACCACGCCGACCGATACCTTGTCTGATACAGTGTCCATAAATGAAAAAACCCGGTCAGCCTGCGCTTTACCGGGTCATGATTCTCTTTAGCCGGATTTATTAGGCGCCCGCAAGCTGAAGTCAAATCGGCGCACAACTGAGGCGCGAACCTTACCGCACCCCGGCGATGGTTGTCAAATCATGCGTTCAGGCGTTTGAGCATGCTGCGCAACCGCTCGGGGTCGCTGGCACGCAGCATCTTATTGACCTGCGGGGCTATATCGTTAAGGTTGGTGTTCAGAACCTTTTGTTTGACCTCCAGCAGATAGGCCGGATGCATCGAAAACTGGCGCAATCCGAATCCCAGCAACAGGCGCGTGAGTTCGACATTTCCGGCCATCTCGCCGCACAACGCAATGGGCTTGCCGGCCTTGTTGGCGGTCTTGATAACGTGTGCGACCAGGTTGAGCACCGCGGGGTGCAGCGGATCGTAAAGATGAGACACGGTATCGTCGGTGCGATCGATGGCCAATGTGTACTGAATCAGGTCGTTGGTGCCGATCGACAGAAAATCCAGTTTCTTGATAAACGTGTTAAGCGCGATCGCCGCCGCCGGGATTTCTATCATGCCGCCTATCTCTATTTTCCGGTCATACGGAACATTCTTGTCATCGAGCGACTGCTTGGCCTCGGCAATGTAGTGGATGGTCTGGTTTATTTCCGCGACACTCATCACCATCGGAATCAGGATCTTGAGCTTGCCATAATGCGAGGCGCGCAGCATGGCGCGCAACTGCACCAGGAACATCTGCGGTTCGGTCAGCGACAGCCGGATCGCGCGCAAGCCGAGCGCCGGATTGGTGCTTGAATGTTCCACGCCGTTGATCTGCTTGTCGGCGCCCAGATCGTAGGTGCGGATGGTGACGGGCATGCCATCCATGTCGCGTACGACACGGCGATAGGCCTCGAACTGTTCCTCTTCATCCGGCAGATTGTCGCGGTTCAGGAACAGAAATTCAGTGCGGAACAGGCCTATGCCCGTGCCGCCGTTTTCCCTGACGTCGGTGACGTCATCGGGCAATTCAATGTTCGCATGCAGTTCGATCGCGGTATGGTCGAGCGTGGTGGCGTGCGTATTGCGCAGGCGTTTGAGCTTCTGCCGTTCTATGTCCCACTGATCCTGGCGCAGCCGGTACTCGGCCAGCGTCTGCGGGTCGGGATCCACGATGATCATGCCTATCGTGCCGTCGACGATCAGCAGTTCATTTTCCCGAACCAGCTCGCGCGCGTGGTGCAAGGCCACGATAGACGGGATGTTGAGGCTGCGCGCGACGATCGCGGTGTGCGAGGTTGTGCCGCCGAGATCCGTGACAAAACTTGCGAATTGATGCTGCTTGAACTGGATGACGTCGGCCGGCGACAGGTCGTGCGCGACCAGGATCAGGCTTTGTTCTTCCGTCTGGTCAGGAATGGGTGCATATCCAGGCTGGCCGAGCAGGACTTTCATCACCCGTTCCACGACATGGATCACGTCGGCTTTGCGTTCACGCAGATAGCCGTCCTCGATCGCATCGAACTGGTCGAGCAATGCGTCCATCTGCACCTTGAGCGCCCATTCCGCATTGCATAGTTCGGTTTCTATGATCTCGCTCGGCACCTTAGACAGCGTGGTGTCGTTGAGGATCATCAGATGCAGGTTCAGGAATGCGGCAAATTCCTGCGGCGCATTGGGTGGAATTTGCGTGCGCAGTTCCTCGAGATCGGCGCGCACGGTCGTCAGCGCTGCTTCGAATCTCGCCAGTTCGTCGGCTATTTGTTGCTGAGGGATCAGGTAATGCGCCACTTCAAGCGTGGCGTGCGACACCAGATGCGCATGACCGATCGCGATGCCGCCGGAGACAGGGATGCCGTGGACGGTGAAGCTCATCTGCTTGCGCCGTGAGGAGTGAGGAGAGCGCAGCGAGGAGCCAGGGAGTGAGTAGAAAAACGCGGGTTTTCCACCGCTTCCTTCATAGGCCTACTCGCCTTCTTCGAAAAAATTGGCGATGAGCGCGGTCAGCGCGTGCATGGCGGCTTCTTCATCGGCGCCGTTGGCCTCTATGCTCACGGTGGTGCCCTTGGCCGCCGCGAGCATCATCACACCCATGATGCTTTTAGCGTTGACGCGCTTGTTGTTGCGGGAGATCCAGACTTCGCTCTTGAACTGTCCGGCGAGTTGGGTCAGCTTCGCCGACGCGCGCGCATGGAGGCCCAGCTTGTTGATTATTTCAGCATCGCGTTTGAGCATTATGATGCGGCATTCTGTAGTTTGAACATCGGCACGCGTAACACGCCCTCGCACCCGCCACTGACGGCCTTGGTGACTATCGTGTCGAGGTCTCGCTCCCGGTAAGTCAGAACCCGGATCAGCATGGGAAGGTTGATGCCGGCGACCGCCTCGACTTTGCCGGGGATCACCAGTTTGGCAGCCATATTGCTCGGTGTTCCGCCATACATGTCGGTCAGTATCAGCACGCCGTCGGAGTCATTGAGCTCCTTTACCATGTTGCGCGCCTGGGGCAATAACAATGCCGGGTCGTCCTGCGCGGTAATGCCCAATTGTTTAAGTTGCGACAGTCGTTTATTGAGCACGTGGCTTGCGCAGTGGATCAGGCTCTCGCCCAGCGTGCCATGGGTAATGATCAGTATGCCTATCATGCGCCGTTACGTATCCCGTTAATTTTGCACGGTAATTATACTATCACCCGACGCAACACGGCGCCTTGGGCGCGGCGCTCGGCGGACTGCGTAAGCGTCCGGAAAGATTCCTGGATCAGTTCTTCTGCGCAACCGCGTGTTCCAACGCGTCCAGCATCATGCCCGCTACATTGAAGCCGCTTTGGTCGGTAATTTCCTGAAAGCACGTTGGACTGGTGACGTTGACTTCGGTCAGATAGTCGCCGATGACATCCAGTCCGACCAGTAACAAACCCCGCGCGTACAGCTGCGGCGCGAGTGTCTCGGCGATTTCCAGATCGCGCGCGGACAGTTTGCGCGCCACGCCGGTGCCCCCGGCGGCAAGATTGCCGCGTGTTTCTCCGGGTTTGGGTATGCGTGCGAGCGCGTACGGTACCGGCTTGCCGCCGATCAATAGCACGCGCTTGTCGCCTTCTGAAATCTGCGGGATGTAACGCTGCGCCATGATGGTGCGCCGCCCGTATTGCGTCACGGTTTCCATGATCACATTCAAGTTCGGATCGTTGCGCTGGACGCGGAATATCGATGTCCCGCCCATGCCGTCGAGCGGCTTCAGTATGATGTCGGCGTGGGAGGCGAGGAATTCGTGGATGAGCGCGGCGTCGCGCGTAACCATGGTCGGCGCGGTAAATTGCGCAAAGCGTGCGATCGACATTTTTTCGTTAAAGTCGCGCAACGCGCGCGGATCGTTGAATACGCGCGCCCCCTGATCCTGCGCCAGTTCCAGCAGATACGTGCTGTAGATATATTCCATGTCGAATGGCGGATCCTTGCGCATCAGCACGGCGTCGAAGTCGCGCAGCGGCGTGGTCAGGTGCGGTTCGACGCGGAACCAGTCGCTGCTATTGCCGGTCAGGTGCAGCCGCTGCGCTCGACCGGTGACCATGCCCTGATGCCATGCCAGATCTTCCTGCAGCATCACATGCAACTCGTGCCCGCGCGCAGCGGCTTCACGCATCATCGCGTAGGTCGAGTCCTTATAGATCTTGAAGGTGTCGAGTGGATCGACCACGAATGCCAGGCGCATGATGTTGTCGGGTGAGTGAGGACTTAAGTCTGCTGCGATTGCCCGCGGTTGCGGGTTTCCGTCAGCCGTTTTCCGCGACCGCTACGCCGCCGCCGTCCGCCGATTCCGCGGTTTGTTCAAGCTCGATCGCGGCAGCGGCCAGCGCCAGACGTGCGATTACGCCGTAGGCATAGAAACGGTTCGGTGGACAGCCCGGATCGTCAGGGTTCGGTGACGAGCAAGGTGCCGCGAAAACCAGGGGCGCGAATTGCATGCCAGGGGCATTGAGATTCTGGTCCTGGCCGCGTTCGGTATGCACGCGGTAGAAGCCGCCGACCACAAAATGGTCGATCATGTAGACGACCGGTTCGGCGACGGCATCCTTTACGGTTTCAAACGTGTATACGCCTTCCTGCACCAGAACTTCGTGTACTTCAAGGCCGTCTTTCACCACCGCCATCTTGTTGCGCTGCTTGCGGTTCAAGCCGCGAACCTCGGACGGATCCTTGACGGTCAGTATGCCCATGCCGTAAGTGCCCGCGTCGGCCTTGACGATGACGAACGGGTCCTGCGTGATGCCATACTCCTTGTACTTGGCGCGGATGTCGGCCAGCATCTCCGAGACATAGCCTTCCAGACATTCCTCGCCTTTGCGCGCCTGAAAATTAATCTTGCCGCATTTCTCGAAAAGCGGGTTAATCAACCACGGGTCTATGTCTATCAGTTTCGCGAATTCAGTTGCGACGTCGCGGTATGCGGCGAAGTGATTGGATTTGCGGCGCATGTACCAGCCGGCATGCAAAGGCGGCAGCATCGCCTGTTCAATATCCCGCAATATGTCGGGCACACCCGCCGACAGGTCATTGTTCAGCAACACCACACATGGATCAAAGCCTTCGACGCCGATACGGTTGCCGCTGCGTTTGAGCGGCTCCAGCGTCAGTGTGGCGCCGTTCGGCAATTCGATATTCCTGGGGGCGGTGACCTCGGGCAGCAGGCTGCCTATGCGTACGTTCATGCCGGCATGCCGCAGTATGGTCTGCAATGCCGCGACGTTCTGCAGATAAAAAAGGTTACGCGTATGGTTTTCCGGAATCAGCAGCAAGCCATGCGCATCCGGGCAGATTTTCTCGATGGCTGCCATCGCCGCCTGCACGCACAGCGGGTGAAAGTCCGGGTTCAGGTTGTTGAATCCACCGGGATAAAGATTGGTATCGACCGGCGCCAGCTTGAACCCACTGTTGCGCAGATCGACCGATGCATAGAACGGGGTTTCATGTTCCTGCCATTGGCTGCGCAGCCAGTGCTCTATCGCCGGCATGGCCTGCAGGATACGGCGCTCAAGATCGAGCAGCGGGCCGCTCAATGCGGTGGTCAGGTGTGGGACGGTCATGTGCGCGGAGGTTGGGGCGGGCGGCTATTGTAGCAAACTCGACCATCGGGCCCGGATTGCCGCAACCGGCTGACTTTTTCTTGGCCGTCGATTCCGAGTCAGGCCGGACAGCACATAAAAAAGGGCGCTCGTAGGCGCCCTTTTTTCGAACATCGGTGACTGTTGCTACATGTGATACGCGGACTCGCCGTGTTCATTGATGTCGAGACCTTCGCGTTCCACTTCTTCCGTGACCCGCAGTCCGACGATGATGTCGGCGATCTTGAACGCGATGAATGCGACCACCGCGGTCCAGATGACCGTGACACCTACGGCTTTGGCCTGGATCAGCAATTGATCCCAGATCGGGTTGGATCCCATTTTCACCGTTACCCAATCGGTGACCAATCCCGGTCCGCCCAGGCTTTGCGAGTTGAATATGCCCGTCATCAAGGCGCCGAATATGCCGCCCACGGCGTGAACGCCGAAGACATCCAGCGCGTCATCGACGGGCAACATCTTCTTGAGGCCGTTGACCGCCCATAAACAAAGCACGCCGGCACCGAGACCGATGACGAATGCGCCCGGGATGCCAACGTTACCGGCGGCGGGTGTAATCGCGACCAGTCCAGCGACCGCGCCTGAAGCAGCACCCAGCATCGAGGGTTTGCCCTTGAACATCCACTCGAACATCGTCCATGACAGCACTGCGCATGCAGTGGCGAGGAAGGTGTTCATGAATGCCAGCGAAGCGGAGCCGTTCGCTTCCAACGCCGAGCCGGCGTTGAATCCAAACCAGCCGAACCACAGCATGGCCGCGCCTATCATGGTCATGGTCAGGTTGTGCGGCGACATTGCTTCGCGACCGTAACCGATGCGCTTGCCGAGCATACACGCGCCGACCAGACCAGCGATGCCGGCGTTGATGTGAACCACGGTGCCGCCCGCAAAGTCGAGCGCACCCCACTGCCACAACATGCCGGCCTTGGCGTTGAGCGAGTCAACGAGCTTGGGGTCGGTATACGCATCAGGCCCCATCCAGTACCAGACCATGTGCGCCACCGGCAGATAGCTGAACGTGAACCAGACCACCATGAATATCAGCACTGCGGAAAACTTCATGCGCTCCGCGACCGCGCCCAGTATCAGGCAGCAGGTTATCGCCGCGAAAGTCGCCTGGAACGCCACAAATACGATTTCAAACATCGGCGTAGCTTTGCTGAACGTCGCAGCCATGGCGAATTCTCCTTTCATGGGGTCGAAAACACCATTCAGAAACAGCCGGTCGAACCCGCCGATATATGCGTTGCCCTCCGTGAACGCGAGGCTGTATCCATATACGCACCATAGAACGGTGATCAGTGAGAACGTAATAAATACCTGCATGCACATCGACAGCATATTCTTGCTGCGCACCAGGCCGCCATAAAACAGCGCCAGTGCGGGCACGCTCATCAACAGTACGAGGGCGGTCGATGTCAACATCCATGCCGTGTCGCCCTTATTCGGCGTCGGCGCTGGTGTTGCGGTCGCCGCGGCTGCGGCAGGTTCCGCTGCGGCTGGCGCATCGGCCTTTTTTTCATCAGCCTTTGCCGCCGGCGCTTCCGCCGCGGCCTTTTCGGGCGCTTTGTCCTGCGCGATCACCGGCGCGGAACCAAAACTCAACACGCCTAATACTGCAAACAAGGTCAATAGTCGTTTCATGTCGTTTTCCCCTTATAAGGCATCGGCGCCGGATTCACCGGTGCGGATGCGGTAGACCTGCTCAAGATCGAAAACGAAAATCTTGCCGTCACCGATCTTGCCGGTGTTGGCAGCTTTCTCTATGGCTTCGATCACCTGTTCCAGCAGTTCGGTCTTGATGGCGGCTTCGATTTTCACCTTGGGTAGAAAGTCGACCACGTACTCTGCGCCCCGGTACAACTCGGTGTGCCCCTTTTGTCGTCCGAAACCTTTGACTTCAGTGACGGTGATGCCCTGCACGCCGATCGCGGACAGCGCCTCCCGCACTTCGTCAAGCTTGAACGGCTTGATGATGGCAGTGACTAGTTTCATGATGGTTCCCCGGAAATGGAGCAGACAGAACCCGCCCCGTGAGTCATTGGAATGTTACGCAGGGGGTATCAGCACATACTGTGCCAGTTATTAACCATTTGATTTTAAATATTAATAATGCACATCATGCTTGCTCGGGAACCATGGATGCACCAAATTGGCGCGCATAGTTGCGTGCGTGCACCACAAATGTGCCCGATGGTTGGCGGGCAGGTTTTCGCTTTAGAAAAAGCTTACAGACCAGCCGACCTTAGGCCCGCGAATATCTATAGGAAGTTCTTAATCGACACATATAAACCGAGATTTTCCATTAGACCTTTATCCAGACGGATAAAGTGGCTCAAAATGAGCGGGCAAATCAAACTTTTTTGCGGCATCCCACAGACCTTGCATCCATGCGCGCTGCTGCATCGCGCTAGCGAGGTTTAAGATCGGTTTGCGACTTTCAGTGGTGATGTAGGCCGGTTTGGCGAATAATTTGTAGC
>CANJQI010000049.1 GCA_947476215.1 Betaproteobacteria bacterium | reverse complement strand
TTGAGATCGCCGCGCCGCGCCTTTTTGTAGAGGCCCTTGGGATCTCTTTGCTCGGCAACGCTGATGGGCGTGTCGACAAACACCTCGCAAAACTCGCCCTTCTCCACCAACTGGCGCGCCATTCTGCGTTCCGCGCGAAACGGCGAGATGAAGGACACCAGCACCAGCAGGCCGGCATCCACCATCAGCCGGGCGACCTCCGCGATGCGGCGTATGTTCTCGACGCGGTCGGCTTCGGTGAATCCCAGATCCTTGTTCAGTCCATGCCGCACATTGTCACCGTCCAGCAGGTACGTATGCCGGCCCAGCGCATGGAGTTTTTTCTCTACCAGGTTGGCGATGGTCGACTTGCCGGCCGCGGACAACCCGGTGAACCAGACTATCGCGGGTTTGTGGCCATTGAGCACCGCATGCGCGGCCTTGTTGACCTCTATCGATTGCCAGTGGATGTTCTGCGAGCGGCGCAGTGCAAAGTGCAGCAGTCCCGCCGCGATCGTGTTGTTGGTCAAGCGGTCGATCAGGATGAATCCGCCGGTGTCGCGATTTTGCGCGTAGGGATCGAACGCGATCACCTGATCGAGATGCAGACTGCACACGCCGATTTCGTTCAACTCCAGCGTTTTGGACGCAACATGCTCAAGCGTATTGACGTTGATCTTGTACTTCGGCGCAGCCAGCGTGGCGCTCACCATTCTGGCGCCGATTTTCAGCAGGCAAGGCCGGCCCGGCAACATCGGCTGCTCGCTCATCCAGATGATATCGCTCTCGAATTGGTCGGCGACCGCGGGCGGCGCATCCACGGTGGAAATAATGTCACCGCGACTGATGTCGATTTCGTCCGCGAGGGTGATCGTGACCGACAAGCCCGCCACCGCGAGTTCGAGATCGCCATCCCGCGTAACTATCCGCGCGACCGTGCTTTCCTTGCCCGATGGCAGCACCCGAATCCGGTCTCCCGGCCTTACCGTGCCGCTGACGATGCGACCGGAAAAGCCGCCAAAATCGAGATTGGGACGGTTCACCCACTGCACGAGCAGCCGGAACGGCGCGCTCTGCACGGTATCCTCGGTTTTCACCGTCTCCAGATAACCCATGAGCGTCGGGCCGTGATACCACGGCGTATTCGCGCTGGCTGCAATTACGTTATCGCCGTGCAGCGCGGACATCGGGATGCAGACGATTTCATCTAGGCCGATCTTGTGGCCAAACGCGCGATACTCTTCTTCGATGCGAGCGGCAGCTTCGCTCGAGTAACCAACCATGTCCAGTTTGTTGATCGCAAGCACTACCTTGCGTATGCCGATCAGCGACACAAGATAGCTGTGGCGACGCGTCTGGGTCATCAATCCGTTGCGCGCGTCCACCAGAATCACCGCCACATCCGCGGTGGACGCGCCGGTGATCATGTTACGCGTGTACTGTTCGTGGCCCGGCGTATCCGCAACGATGAATTTCCGTTTTTCGGTGGAAAAGAAGCGATACGCGACATCGATGGTGATGCCCTGTTCGCGCTCGGCGGACAAACCATCGAGGAGCAGCGCGAAATCGAGCGCGCCGCCCTGAGTGCCGATTTTCTTCGAATCGGCGACCAACGCCGCGAGCTGGTCTTCATACAACATCTTGGATTCGTAGAGCAGCCGGCCGATCAGAGTGCTCTTGCCATCGTCCACGCTGCCGCAGGTGATGAAACGCAGCAGGCTCTTGTGCTCGTGTGCCTTCAGGTACTGCCCGATATCCTTGGCGATCAACGCCGAAACGTGAGCCATCAGAAGTAGCCCTCCTGTTTCTTTTTCTCCATCGAGCCGCTCGAATCATGGTCGATGACGCGGCCCTGCCGCTCCGAGGTCGTGGCGAGCAGCATTTCCTGGATGATCGTGGACAACGTCGTCGCCTCGCTCTCCACCGCGCCGGTCAATGGATAACACCCGAGCGTGCGAAAACGCACGCTCTTCATCATCGGCTGCTCGCCGGGATGCAAAGGCAGCCGCTCGTCATCGACCATGATCAGCGTGCCGTCCCGCATGACCACCGGGCGCGGCCGCGCGAAATACAGCGGAACAATCGGGATGTTCTCAAGGTATATGTACTGCCAGATATCCAGTTCGGTCCAGTTGGAGAGCGGGAATACACGTATGCTTTCTCCCTTGTTCTTGCGGGCATTGTAAAGACGCCACAGCTCGGGACGCTGCATCTTGGGATCCCAGCGGTGCTGCGCGGAGCGAAACGAGAATATGCGCTCTTTGGCGCGGGACTTTTCCTCGTCACGCCGCGCGCCGCCGAACGCCAGGTCGAAGTTGTGATGGTCCAGCGCCTGCTTGAGACCCTGCGTTTTCCAGATGTCGGTATGTACGGAAGATCCGTGCGTAAACGGATTGATGTTCATCGCCACGCCCTCGGGATTGATGTGAACGATCAGATCAATTCCAAGGTCGCGGGTAATCTCTTCACGAAACTTGTACATCTCCCGAAATTTCCAGGTGGTATCCACATGCAGCAGCGAGAACGGCGGCTTGGACGGGTGAAAAGCCTTCATCGCCAGGTGCAGCATCACGGAGCTGTCCTTGCCGATGGAATACAGCATCACCGGCCGCTCGGTCTCGGCGACCGCTTCGCGCATAATGTCCATGCTTTCGGCCTCAAGGCGCTGAAGATGCGTCAATGTCATCACGGGGCAGTTGCCTTAGTTAATTGATTCTGTGCGACTTTCGACACTCATCAGGACGTCGAATATCGCCGTTCAAACGCCGCGAGGAAACGATGGTACTCGGACGGTGGCAGCCGATTGATGCCCGCCGCGCCCGCTCTGCCGCCACCGGTTTCGAATTCCATGCACAGCACATCGGCGCCTTGCGGTTTCGAATTCGGCGCGCGCACACTGACCTGAAAAACGTCATTCCTGCGGCTCAGCACCGCGTGCGCGCGATCCGGGTGGGCGCTGGCCAGACTATTGCTGATCGATCCCGAGACACGCCTGGCCCACGGCGCATCGGGCAGTACAAACACCGCGCAGGCTGGCGTCTGCAGATCGGGGGGCATGCGCAGCGCCTCGGCCATGTCCGCGGCATAGCCCTGCGCGAGTGCCGCGAAAACCGCTTCGCCCGCGATGAATTCGAACGGGTCCGCATAACCGCTCAGCGTGCGATAAAGCTCGGCGGGAGCGAAATACAGATCCGCGACCGTGTCACCATAGGCGTTATAGTTGATCAATTCGCCCAGTTCGCGCAATTGCCTGAGTCGCGCCGCATCGAGATCCAGCGGCGCCGCAGCGGCGCTCGCGGCGGCACGCAGGTTGTCGCCGAACGCCGCCACCACCGCCCACGCTCGGTGCTTGCCGCCGAGGTGCCGATCGACGATCAAGCTCGTGCAGACGTCAGGTGCGGTATCGATGTGTGCCTGTAGATTCGAATGGCTGGGAATTTCGCCGGCAAAGTGATGATCGAAGTAATTCACGCGCGCGCCAGCGTCCAGAATACGCGACAGCGAAGCCGCGTTGCTGTGCAGCGAAATATCCAACACGGTGAGTTGTTCGCCCGCCGCGGGCGCCACCTTATTCAGCAAGTTGGTATCGCGCTTGGCGCCGGTGACCAGCGTTGCGGTGCACGGCGCGGTCAACCGCAGTTGCTGTAGCGCGCAAATGCCGTCCGCATCACCGTTGAAGATGTCATAGAAAGTCATGTGCAACCCATCAAACCGGAAGCGGCGTTCGGAACGGACAATACCCCACATCGCTGACCATCGAGCACGTCGACGACCAGACTAAATACTTTATCTTCGTCCTGCTGCGCCGTGCCACTTCGGACTTCATCGTCGCCGCAAGCGCCTCTGGCGTGCTGCCAACCACTTCAACACCAGCGCTGAAAAATTTCTCCTTCAGACTCACCTGCTGTAGTACCCCTGTGCCCGGTGACTGCCGCGGCGCTCGCAAACAACAGATTGACTTCACCGCCAACCAGGGCAGTCACCGCCGGGCCATTGCCGCGATAGGGCACGCGCACGAATTTGACGCGCGCCATGGTGCTGAATAATTCCGCAGCAAGATGAGATGGGCCACCGGTGGCCCCCGTGCCATAGTTAAGCTGACCCGGCTTGGCGTGGGCAAGCGCGATCAGCTCGGCCACGGTTTTCACCGGCAGCGATGGATGAACCACAAGAATGTTGGGAGAGCTTATCGCCACGGTGATGGGCGAGAAATCCCGCATGGCGTCATACGATGTGCGCTGCAGCAGCGGCAATATCCAGAGGGGACTGCCGTAATAGAGCATGGTATAGCCATCCGGCGACGCTCGTGCCACCATTTGCGCCAATATGGCGCCGCTTGCGCCACCGCGGTTCTCTATGATCACCTGCTGCCCCAGACTGGCAGTCAGATCCTGCGCCATGACACGTGCAGTGAAGTCCAGACTGCCGCCGGGCTCGGAAGTCACGATACGCACCGGCTTGTTGGGGAAGTCCGCCGCGCTTGCCGCATGAACCACAAGCGCGCTCAAGGCCAGCGTAACGAGCAGGGCGACAGTTCGTTGATTCGACATGATCTTACCCCCAACGACTATTTCGTTAACAGCAGCGCTGCGATCTCGTTAACATCATTGCACGCTTCGAGATTCGCGAGGCGCTTGAACACGCTTTCCGCGCCGTTCGGGTCAATATGCGCGGTCGATGCGCAATCCATGAATTTCGCCTGTATCTCGCTCCATTCGAGCTCACGGCGCGGATGCCCGGGTGCGTGATCGACGCGTATCATTTCGTTGCGACCGTCTGTCATGGTCACTTCAACCTCCACAAATCCGCGACTTCCGAAACTGCGCGATTCAAGATGCGGGTCGTTGTTCCCGCAATGCACTTCTTCGGTTACGTGAATTTTCTGCAACACCGGCTTGATCTCCGGCCGCAGCACCGCTTCGTCTTTGAAACTCCGTAGCGTATATTCGCCATCCAGCACACCCGCGGCGAGTGAATACTGCAGGCTGAATTTTCCCTGCAGACCGGTCTTGGGCTCGGGATAACTCGCCACCGGCGTGGTTCCGCCCGGCGGATAACGGCAGTCAACCTGCTTGACGGTATCAACGGTGAAATTCATTTTGCGCCGTAATGTCAGCAGCCCATCCATGGCGCGGTGCGACGCATGGCAACAGGGAAAGCGTTTGATGGCAAGCCCCGGGTCGGCAACTGTCCATGGTTTTCCCAACCCTTTGCTGGTAACGGCGGCATCGGATGCATCGACGCCAAAAGCGCCGAAGAATCCGGTCTTGGCCTCCAGCGCGTCGGGTGCGGCCGTCAGCCCGAAGCTCGCCAGATCCGCGGCGGCCATGGCGTTGCGAGCCGCCCAACCCGCGTGCAGCGGCTTGGTCATGGTGCCCACGTTACGCCGCACGCCACTGGCCAGGGAACTGGCGATACCGAAGGCGAGCTGCGTCGTGGCCGTGTCCAGACTACGCAGCTTCGCAATCCCCGCCAGCGCGGAAAATGTGCACAGCGTACCCTGCGAATGGAAACCGCGGCCAAAATGACCGACGGTAATACCCAGACCTATCTTGGCGCCGACTTCCACGCCGACGATGTAAGCTTCAAGAAACTGCCGGCCGCTGATCTTTTTTCCCGCCGCCGCACCCAGCAATGCGCCGACAATAACGGAACTCGGGTGCGCGACCATCATCGACAATACATCATCAAAATCGAGCGCATGTCCAAACGTTGCGTTTGCAAATGCCGCCATCTCCGGGGAGGTGCTAAGGCCCGTACCCAGCACCGCGGCATCGCCACGTGCACCGCCTTGATCAAGGTAGCGCAAGATCGGTGGTGCAACCTCGCTATGCGCGCCCGCCAGCATCACACCGAAGGTATCGGCAACACATTTCTTGGCCTTGCCCAGCACCGCTTCCGGCATCGCCTGCAACGACGCATTTGCTATGAAACCGGCAATCTCCGCAGTCAAACCTGACATGAATATCCTTTGCTTATATTGAACTTACAGTCACTTAGCCAACGCCGCTGTCGCCGCTTCACGTCCCGAAATACGCCCGAAGACCGCGCCCGACATCAAGCCTGCACTGCCAGGATAGTTGAAGTAATAAAGACCACCGACCAGTTCACCCGCGGCATACAACCCCGGCAACGGCGTATCGGCGGTATCGAGTACGTGACCCGTGGTATCGATCTTGAGGCCCCCGAATGTAAACGTGATGCCGGTTCCCACCGAGTATGCCTCAAACGGCGGCACTTCGATCGGGTTGGCCCAGTTGGATTTGGGCATGGCCAGACCTACCGTGCAGCGCCCATCCTTGACGTTCGGATTGAACGGCACATCGCGCTTGATGGAGGCATTGTAATCTCTAACGGTGGCAACAAAGTTTGCCGGATGCACGTCACGCATGCGATCCGCGAGTTCCTCCAGCGTGTTGGCTTGCACTTTGGTGGCGCCGCGCAGCTTGTATTCGTCACGCAGGAATGGTGCGCCCTGCGCATCGAACACCTGCCACGCATAACCGCCCGGCTGTTGCATGACCACGCGGCCGTACTTGGCATAGGTGTAATTGCGGAAGTCCGCGCCTTCGTCCAGAAAGCGCTGGCCCTCGGCGTTGATCATGATGCTGAACTGATAGCAATTGCGCTGGCCGCTCTTGGTCAGGTCGGTGTCGCCAAAATCGTTGGCATAACGTTCCCACGATACGCTGTGGCAACCCGACCACTGCCCATACGATTGCGCACCGATATCCAGCGCCATGCGTATGCCGTCGCCGGTGTTGTAGCGCGTACCGCGCACCTTGGCCATATCCCAGCCCGGCCCCAGATATTTTGTGCGCCATTCGCGGTTCGCCTCGAATCCACCGCACGCCAGCACCACAGCTCGCGCGCGAATTTCTTCCTCGACGCCATGCGCAAACACGCGCACGCCATCCACTCCGGATGAGCCGCGCAACAACGAGGTTGCCTGCGCGTCATAGCGGATATCGATGCCGAGTTTTTCAGCGGCGGCAAATTGCCCGTCTATGAGTCCGCGACCGCCCCCCACCGCGCCTATGATGAATCCACCGAAAAATTTGAAGCGCCCCTCATGTTTGAAGGCCTGGCGGCCATAGTTCGGCACCAGGCGTATGCCTTTTTCGCGCAGCCACTGCACGGTCGGCGTGCTGTTGCGCACGAGAATTTCCGCGAGGTCGGGATCGATGTGATACTGGGTTATGCGGCCGAGGTCATCGAGGTACTGTTCCGCCGTGTAGTCGCCGAAGTCCGTACACGCGATTTCCTCCGGCGTCAGGTCCGGCACGATCTTCTTGATGTCCTCAACACCATGAAACACAAACCGGAAACCGCCGGCGGTAAAACTGCTGTTGCCGCCGCGCTTGGCCCTGGGCGCGCGCTCCAGCACCAACACCCGGGCGCCCTGCTCGCGCGCCGATAGTGCGGCAGACATCGCCGCATTGCCCGCGCCGACCACGATAACATCGTAAGCGTCTTTCTTCATTTCTTGTTCCCTAAAATTTTATTCCGGTAGTCTTGAAAAACTTTTCCCACACCGCGACTTCCGCGGCGTACTTGACCTTGAACTCGGCAGGTGAATTCGGCGCCGCCGCTTCGGCGCCTTCCGCGGCAAGTTTGTCCTGAACCTCAGGCAGTTTGAAAATGGCGCCGACCTCCCTGTTGACTGAGGCGACGACAGCAGCAGGCGTTGCCGCCGTGGCGAAGAGCGAATAAGAATTGCTGCGCTCGAACCCCGGCAGTCCGGATTCCGCAATGGTCGGAAGATCAGGATACGACGGCGAGCGCCGCGCGCTGCCCACGGCGAGCGCCTTAAGCCGGCCGCTTTTGACGAATGGCGCGAGCGTAATTGCCGCGCCGAAAAGCAGCTGGATCTGGCCGCCCGTGACATCGATCATCGCCGGCGCAAGCCCCTTGTAAGGCACGTGCACCATGTCGACACCCGCCGTGTACTTGAACAATTCCAAGCCCATGTGCGACCCGGAACCCACTCCTGAAGACGCATAGTTAATCGTGCCCGGCCGGCTTTTCGCATAGGCGATCAATTCCTCGACAGTAGCGACGGGAAAGGCCGGCGCCACCGTCAGCAAATAAGGCTGTGAAATCATTTCGACGACCGGCACGTAAGCATTGCGCGTATCGAAATCGACCTTCTTCAATGCCGTGGCAGTCGCCATGGTGGTACCGGTGCCCACCAGCAACGTATAACCATCCGGGTTCGCACGCGCCACGAGTTCCATGGCGATAATGCCGCCGGCGCCAGCGCGGTTGTCCACGACGAATGGGCGGCCAAAACGTTCCGCAAGTTTTTGCGCGACCAGTCGGGCCGTGATGTCGATGCCGCCGCCGGGCGTATTGGGAACGATGAGCCGCACCGGCTTGCTCGGATAGTTGCTGGTGAGTTGCGTTACTTGCGCGTGCGCAGACACGGCCACGCTCAGGATCACAGCAATAAATATTAATTTATTCCAATAGTTATGTATTTTCCTGACGCCCATTAATCGGTCCTCGCCGTCAATTCGCACGTATGCCGGCATCTTTGATGACCTTCCCCAAGCGCGCAACTTCGGACGCCACGGTGCGCGTGAGGTCGCCCTCGGAACCGCCGACAACCTCCAACCCGGCGCTGAAAAATTTATCCCGCGTATCCGGCGCGCTCACGTACCGCACAATCTCCCGGTTGAGACGACTGACGATGCCGGCAGGCGTTTTAGCCGGCGCAAACATGCCATAGTTTGATGCCGATTGATATCCGGGCACTGAAGCAGCGACCGTCGGCAGTCCGGGGACCAGAGCGGATGGCTGAGCGCTAGTCACGGCCAACGCTCGCAAGCGGCCCGACTTTACATGCGGCATCGCCGCCGCCGCGTTGGCAAAGCCCAACTGCACCTCGCCGGAGATCATCGCACTCAGCGAGGGTCCGGTGCCCTTATAGGTGACGGCGACTATGTTGACTTCCGCCATCGACTTGAACAGCTCGCCGGCGAGATGATTGGTGGATCCGATCGCGGCAGCGGCATAGTTCAACGCGCCGGGCCTGGCTTTAGCCAGGGCGATCAACTCCTTGACGGAGCTGGCCTGCAGCGCGGGGGTCACGACCAGCACGGTAGGCGACGCAGCGACCAGTGTAATCGACGCAAAATCACGGGCAACATCATAGCGGGCATCGCTTTGCAGCAGGGGCGAAGTCCACAGCGTATTGCCGGACAGCAGCATGGTGTAGCCATCGGGCGATGCAGCGGACGTCACCTGCCCCGGAATCACGCCGCACGGCCGGTTCTCGACGATAACCTGCTGGCCCAGGCCGCCGGTGATGCCCTGCGCGGTGAATCGCGCCACCTGGTCGCTGCCACCGCCGGCTTCGCACGTAATAACGCGCAGTGTCTTATTCGGGTAGCCCTGTCCAGATACTGCGCCACTGCACAGCGCCGACTGCACGATTACGACCGACTGCACGACCCAGGCGCCGCACGACGCCAACGTCCATGGTACTCCAGGTTTTTTCCTTATCTTCATACCGATACACGTGGCTTCCGCTTATTCCTCCTTGAGTCCTATGGACTTGACCAACTTGCCATTCTGACTAAGCTCACTCTTGATCAGTGCCGCAAACTGCTCCGGCGTGCTGGACTGCGGCTCTATTCCCTGCTTGCTCAGTGCCGCGCCCATGTCAGGCGTATTAATGACCTTTGCGATCGCGGCATTCAGGCGCTGGATCACGTCCCGGGAAACCTGCGCAGGCACCAGTATCCCATACCAACCCGATCTGTCGTAGCCGGGCAAACCCGCCTCGTTGATCGTGGGTACCGTCGGCAGCAATGACGCGCGCTTCAAAGTACTCACGCCCAGAGCCCTGATCTTGCCCGCGCCCAGCATCGGCAACACGCCGGAGATACCCGCGAAATTCATATCGACCTGACCCGCCGCGGTGCCAACCGCGCTTTCCGCACCGCCCTTGTACGGAATGTGCACGAGTTTTGCATTGGCCATCAACCCGAAGAGCGCCCCTGCAAGATGCGTGGTACTGCCTATGCCCGCCGAGCCGAGACTCAGTTTCCCGGACTGAGATCGCGCAAGAGCGATGAGTTCCTTGATGCTGATTGCCGGCACTGAGGGATGGGCCGCCAACACGTACGGCCCGACGACCACCAATGAGACGGGAGCGAGGTCGCGTTCGAGATCATAAGAAAGGTTGGCGCGTATCACGGGCTGTATGGTTTCAGCCGCCGTGCCCATCAGCAACGTGTAGCCGTCTGGCGGCGAAGTCGCGACTCTTTCGGTGGCGATGGCTCCGCTCGCGCCGGTGCGGTTTTCCACGATCACCTGCTGGGCGAACACTTCGGACAGTTTTTGCGCGAGCAGCCGTGCCGGCACATCGGCCGCACCTCCTGCCGCGAATCCTACAACAAGTCGAATCGGCTTTGCCGGGTAGCTCTGCGCCTTGGCATCCGCTCCCATCGCAACGTTCGCAAGCATCACGACCGCGACCGCAAGAATACGCTGAGCCGCACCACACATCCTACGCTCGATATTTTGCATGACGCCTCCTGCTCTCAATATGAATCTGTCACGAATCCGCCACAGCGAATTCGTGCCGTTTACGCCACGCTCTGTGCCGATTTACCGGCGCTGGCGCCGGCAAGACGTCCGAACACCGCGCCTGCCATAAGCCCGGTTCCACCGGGATAGCTGTTGTAGAAAAGCCCGCCGACGAGTTCTCCGGCTGCGTAAAGTCCGGGAATGCTGCGCCCGCTGGTATCCTGAACTGCGCCCTGCGAATTGATGCGCAAACCGCCGTAGGTAAATGTGATCCCGCAGGTCGTGACGAAAGCGGCATACGGCGGCGTATCCAGCGGCACCGCCCAGTTGCTTTTAGGAGGATCGATTCCTATCGTGCGTTTACCATCGAGGATTTCCTGATTGAAGGTCCCCGGCTGACATGCGGAATTGAACTCATTGACGGTCCGGACAAGTGCGCCAGGCTCGATACCGAGCTTCTCAGCCAGCCCTTCCACGGTATCCGATTCAACCTTCGTGACGTGGCGCACGCGATACTCGTCGCGCAGCAACGGTGTAATCTTCCTGTCGAAAATCTGGATGGCGGTGCGATTCGGCTGATTGATTATTTCCCGTCCAAATTTTGCATAAGTAAATAGGCGATATGACTCGCCTTCGTCGGCAAAGCGGCGGCCCTGCAGATTCACCATGATGCCGAGGTGGTAGGAGTATTTCTGATAGTCGCCGATGATAGTGCGATCGCCGAGTACGGGCGCGCTCACGTCCCACGGCACGGCGTGGCACGAAGACCAGTTTCCATGGGGTTCGGCGCCTATGTCCAGGGCCATCCGTATGCCATCGCCGGTGTTATGGCGGGTACCCCGCACGTGGCATAAATCCCATCCCCTGCCCAGATAGCGCGCTCGCCACTCGGCATTGGCTTCGAATCCGCCACTGGCGAGAACCACCGATCGGGCGGCGATCTCATAAATGCCTTCAGGACCGCGCACTTCCACGCCGGCCACCGCACCCGACCGGTTCTGGATCAACCGGCGCGCCGCCGTGTCGTATCGTACCTCTATACCCTTGCGCCCTGCGGCCGCAACCAGGGATGTCACCAACCCCGCGCCGCCACCGCTGGCAAATACCGTGACGCCGCCATGAAACCGGTGCTTGCCATTGACCACAATGGACAGCCGGTTGAACATCGGCAACCAGCGTATCGTGTAGCCGCCCAGCCAGCGCACGGTGTCGCGGGAATTGTCTATCAACAGGCGCGCCAGTTCTTCATTCGACTGATGGTCGGTCACGGTCATCAGATCGCTATAGTATTTGTCGCTCGAATACGCTGGAAATATTTCGATCGAGTCGACTTCCGCCTGTGAAAGATCGAGCAGAACGTCGCGGCGTATATCTTCCAGCCCCTGATGCACGAAGCGAAAGCCGCCGTCTGCAAAATACGAGTTGCCGCAGCGCTCACTCATACCCGCCTTCTCCAGCACCAGCACACGTTTGACCTGCTCGCGTGCCGACAGGGCAGCGCATAACGCCGCATTCCCTGCACCGACCACGACAACGTCGTATTCCTGCTTTTCCATGCGCACTTCTCCGCTTCGGATTTTCCCGGGATGGTCTATGATATCAAGTGTTACCCAACCTTCGAGAGAATATCAACAATGCGAGCAATTGCGTTGCTCTATCTGACTGCAATGGCAGGAGCGGGATTGGCCCATGCGCAAACGCAGGAATTCCCAAGAAAGCCCCTGCGGATGGTGGCGGCGGAAGCCGGGGGCGGCGGAGACTTCGCGGCGCGACTTATAGCCGCAGCTCTGTCTGAGAACATCGGACAACAGGTGATCGTGGACAATCGCGGCGGCCCCATCATCAACGCGACGCAAGCCGTGATCAAGGCTACACCAGACGGTTATACCCTCCTGCTGCATGGCGGCACCGTGTGGACCTTTCCCTTGCTGCGCAACCAGGCGCCGTATGATGCAGTCAGGGATTTTGCTCCGGTTACCTGGGCAATCAAATCGACGGGCGTGCTGGTCGTCCATCCGTCCGTGACCGCCAACTCCGTCCGCGACCTGATCGCCATGGCGAAGACCAGCGCGGGACAGCTTAACTATGCGTCAGGTCCTTCGGGCTCGGAAAACCACCTTTGGTGCGAACTGTTCAGAAACATGGCCGGCATCAACCTTGTGCGCATTCCCTACAAGGGAGCAGGACCGGCGATCAATGCGCTGCTGGGCGGCCAGGTACAGCTGATGGTCGCCACTTCGGGATCGTCCGCACCTCATATTAAATCCGGCAAACTCAAGGCGCTGGCCGTCACCAGCGCACAACCATCCGCGTTACTGCCCGGCTTACCTACTATTGCTTCCTCCGGGCTTGCCGGCTACGAAGCCGAAACCATCATAGGTCTGCTGGCGCCGGCAGGCACACCGCGATCCCTGATAGACCGCCTGAATCAAGAGAGCGTGCGCGTACTGCGCAATGCCGGTGTCAAAGAAAAATTTCTGGCCGCCGGCGTGGAAACGGTAGGCAGTTCACCCGAAGTCTTTTCCGGCAAGATCAAGTCGGAAATCGCGAAGTGGGAAAAACTGATCAAGGAATCCGGAATTCAGGAAGATTAACTGTCTATTCCTGTTGCGCACCAGACGCCGTCACGACCTTGCGCATCTTCTCGATTTCCGCCCGAACAAAACGCGTGAACTCCTCGGGGGATACTCTGCCTGCGGCCTCTATGCCCCCCGCGGCAAGATACTGTTTCGCGGCAGGATCGGTCAGTGCCTTGGCTATCATGGCATTGAGCCTGCCGATGATTTCACGTGGTGTTTTTGACGGTGCATGCGCACCATACCAGATATCGAATTCGTAGCCCGGCACGCCTGCCTCCTGTAGCGTGGGAATCTCCGGCAGGAATGCCGATCGCTTTGCGCCGGTGGTCGCAAGCGCAACCAGCCGCTTGGCGTTGATGAACGGCATGGCGCTACCCAGGCTTGCCACCGCGACCTGAACCTGACCGCCGACCGTCTCGGTGAGCATGGGCGCTCCGCCTTTGTACGGCACGTGCAGCACTTTGGTGCCGGTGACCATCATGAAATATTCCATGCCGAGATGCGCCGTTCCGCCGATGCCGGAGCTCGCATAGTTGAACTCCCCCGGCTTGCTCTTGAACAGGGCAATGAGTTCCTTCACGTTTCTTGCCGGCACCTTGGGATTCACGATCAGCGTATTGGTGGTCGTTCCCACCAGGGCTACCTGGGCAAAATCGCGAACCGCATCGTATGGCAACTGCTTAAACAAGGCGGGATTGATGGCCATTGCGTTATGCGTAACGAGCAGCGTGTAACCATCGGGAGCGCTCTTGGCCACGATCTCGTTTGCTATATTGCCGCCCGCGCCGGCACGATTGTCGACGATCGCATTTTGTCCGGTGACCTCGGTCAATTTCTGCGCCACGAAGCGCGCCGCATAGTCGACCCCGCCACCGGGCACAAACGGCACGATGATGCGCACTGGTTTGCTTGGATAATCCGCCGCGCCCGCGAACCCATGCGTCAGCAAGATTCCGGCACAGATCATGCACAAAAAAATACTGCGTACCTTGTCCTTTGCTCGACGCATCAGACTTTGCCTCTGAGCGCCGAAAACCGCTGCTTCCAGTCCGCCGAGAAATTTACAGCCTTGCTAACCGGGTAGCCACGCAAGCCGTTATGCGCAAACGCATAGGCACTGTTGCGTAGCGGGTCGCCTGTCACCGCAACCATGTAATCATCCGGGCGCCACACGAGCGGGACCAGACGATCCGGATCGTCCGATTCGTTGAATACCTGAGGAATTTTTCCGGCCTTCGCAAGCGCCGCGAGATCCCAAGTCGGCTTGAGGTTCCAGTCGCGCAATATCTGCTGGAAACGGCTCGCCGGGATGCGCGCATGATCAAACAGATATTGTCTAAACTCGGCCTTGGATATGCCGACTTTGGCCATGGACTCAACCAATATCGGCGACAACAGCACCAGCGGCCGCATCTTGCCCATCCCTTGACCGACGGTGAACATCAGTTGCCACGAAATCTGGCGGGTCACCGCATCCGCAAGATAGGGCAACATCTGCTCGCGCGCATCGCCCGACACCGATACCACGACATTGCCGCCCGTGTAGCGGCCTATGGTGACTGCATTCTGGCCGGCGGCGTGCCCCATGTCGACGCCCAGCGACGGCCAGCCGATCTGCGCGAGGAAATCCTCGTTTTCCGCAATCACCACGCGCCACGTATTGCCGAATGTCGCCTTGTCGTTCTTGTGCAGCACGAATCCGGCGACGTTGCGCAGATACAAGCGCCAGAAACGGCCCAGCGACGTATTCGGCAAAAAGCCGTCGCGCATCACGCCCTGTGTGTAATTGAATCCCAGTTCCTTGATCATGGGACCGTTGAGTATGATCAGGGTTTCGCCGCCCGGCGTGTTGCCGCTGTGTTCGACGCCATAAGCCTCTTCCGCCATCGCCTCTATCATCGCAATCAGCAGCGGCATGTACTCGGGACGGCACCCGGCCATCGCGCCGTTCAATGCCACGCTCCATATTGTCGCACTACGGCTGTCGGGCAGCAGCGTGCCCAGGCTCTCGTTGGGATCGCGGTCGGTAAAGTTCAGAAACGATTCGATCTTCTTGCGCGTCGGCGGCACGACCGGCAAACCGTCGCTCCACTCCTTTTCGCAGAAGAACTCATTGACCTCATCGAAACTGCCCTTGAACACGATATCGCGCGCGGACGGCTCCTCCTGCTTTCTCGCAGCCTCGGGCGCAAGCGTCAGATTCTCGATCACGTCATCCAGGGTAACCTCAAGGATATTGCGCAGCAGTTCTTCCTTGGTCTGCACATTGGTATGGCCCGGCACCACCGCGACCGGGATGTTGGGCATGCCCAGTCCGATACTGCTCGCTGTTGCCTGCTTAAGGAAACCTTCGCACACCAGCGTGGAGGTCGGAATTCCGGCATTTTCACAAACTGCACTGGCCCGCAACACGGCGGGCGTACAGCTCCCTCAACACCCCATCCCGGTGATGGCCGCTTCTATCCCCAGTTCCTTGAAGCGCTGCGGCAGCGCCGCAACGATCTTGCGCTCCTCGCTGCCGTGAATATTGCCGAACTCGGCCCAGTTGACGAAGGTCACGCCGGGAAAACGCGCCTTGAGTTCCTTTTCGAGGATGGTAAAAATTTCATCACCGCGAAAAATGTAGTCCCAAAGGAACGCGACCTTTTTCCCGGCAAGGTTTTCGAGCCGCCGCGCCAGCGGCTTTATCTTGCTTTGCCGCTCCGAACGCGGCCAGTAAACTTCGTAGTACCCGTCATTTTCAGTCGCTGCCATCTGGAACTCCGAACGTTAACAACACGGCGGACATTTTACCCGCATAACGCGCGCCTGCTCCGCGTTGCATTGTGGGCCTCCATTGTGTAGCATCGTGGGCAATTATTCGGTCCGGTACCGGCAGCGCACGCTTCGTCCGCGCTTAAATGCCGTTGGACACCGCCTTCAAAAATTAAACGGAAATACTCCCTTCTTGAACGTCACTGATTCCGTTACGCTTTCCATACTGTGGACGCGGCTGCAGTCGGTCGTGGACGAAGCGGCAACCGTTTTGATGCGGACTGCATTTTCCACCATCGTGCGCGAGTCGGGAGACCTCACCGTTCTGTTGACGGATCCCGCAGGCGTAACGGTCGCGCAAACGCGAAAAGGTGTCGGTTCCCTGGGCCCGGCGATAGGAACGTCGGTGCGCGCGGTGCTGGCGGAATTTCCGCTGGAAACCTGGCAACCCGGTGATGTCGTGCTGACCAATGATCCGTGGATAGCCGCCGGCCATACCGGGGATATGGTTACCGTGCGCCCGTTTTTTTTCGGCACGCGATGCCTGGGATTTATCGCGGTTGCCGCGCACGTTCCGGATATCGGCGGCCGGCTGGCGCCTTCGAATGCGCGCGAGGTTTACGAGGAAGGCATTATCTTCCCGCCGACCCATCTGTTTCGCGCCGACCAGGCCGTTCAACCCATCATCAAGTTGATCGAAAAAAATGTCCGTGTGCCGGATCAAGTCATGGGCGATATCCTTGCCCAGGTATCGTGCGCCAGACAATGCGAAATGCGCTTGCTACAGTTGATGCACGAATACAAGTTGGACGATCTGGCGCCGCTTTTTCTGGCGATACTTGAGCGCTCTGAGCAGGCTGTACGGGAGACCATCGCGAGTCTGCCCGATGGCCGCTATCCTGCGCAAGTCGTGACTGACGGATTTAATACGCCGCTGTTGATCAAGGTCATGATTACCATCGCCGGCGAGCAGATGGACGTCGACTACGCCGGCACCTCCGAGCAAGTGGCGGCCGGCATCAACAGCGTCCTGAACTACACACGGGCTTATACGTTCTACACGCTGAAGTGCGTGCTCGATCCGCACGGGCCCAACAACGACGGCTCCATGCGCCCGGTGACCGTGAGCGCACCGCCCGGTTCGCTGCTCAACGCAACCTTCCCCGCACCGGTATACGCACGTTCGCAGTCGGGGCACTATCTGGGTTCGGTGCTGATGTCAGCACTTGCTCCCGCCGCGGCCAATCGCGTCATCGCGTGTTGCGGATCACCTTCCAACCGCACCGTCATCAATGGCCGCCGCCCCGACGGCAAAGCCTATTCTTTTCTGATGTTTACCAGCGGCGGTTTTGGCGCACGCAGCAATTCCGACGGTCTGTCGTGCACGCCATTTCCGTCGAATACGGGGGCGGCGCCGGTCGAGGTCATGGAACGCGAAACCGGATTGGTGGTTCTTGAGAAGTCTCTCGCCCCGAACTCGGGTGGCGTCGGCAAGTTTCGCGGCGGGCTGGGCATGCGCCTGCGCGTCGAAAACCCGATGGCGGAGAGCGTGCGCCTGTCGATACGCATGGATCGTCTGGACAACGGCGCCGCCGGCATATTCGGCGGCGGCGACGGCGGCTTTGCCGATTTGAGACTGAACGACAAGCAGAACGTGATCTCTCCGAAGGGCGAATCGGAGATGAAGTCCGGTGACATCATCACCGTGGTTACGCCCGGCGGCGGCGGCTATGGCAAGTTGACCGATCGCGATCCGCATTTGGCGGCACAGGATATTGCGCAGGGCTACACGACGGCGCCAGGACTATGACGACCGCTGATAACGTCGTGAATTCAAACAAGGTTCCAAAGTTTGCGGTCGGCGTCGATGTCGGCGGCACGTTTACGGATCTGGTGCTGGCGGACCTGCCCAGGTGCGAACTGCATCGCTTCAAAACGCTCACTACGCCGGGCGAACCAAGTCGTGGCGTGATCAACGGCCTGACCCGTCTTGCGGCCCAGACCGGAATCGCGATCTCTGACATCGGATACGTCGTGCACGCCACCACGCTGGTTACCAATGCCATCATCGAGCGCAAGGGTACGCCCACGGGCTTGATTACGACGGCAGGCATGCGCGATGTTCTCGAAATAGGCCGCGAACCGAGATACGATTTATACGACCTTTACCTTACCCGGCCGGAACCGCTGGTAGCGCGTTCACTGAGACTGGAAGTGCAGGAACGCGTGCGCGCCGACGGATCGGTGCATGTGCCGCTCGACCTGGCATCGGTAGAATCCGCGGCGAGTTCTCTGATCGATCGCGGCATACGTACCGTCGCGGTGTGCCTGATCAACAGTTATCGCAACCAGGCGCATGAATCCGCCATCAAGGAATACCTGGCGACTCGGTTTCCGCAACTCGATGTCTCGATCTCCAGTGAAATATCACGCGAAGCCGGCGAATACGAACGCACCTCGACGACCGTCGCGAATGCCTACGTGCGCCCCATGGTGCGCGGCTACCTGACGCAACTCGAATCGGAACTGAAGCAACTTGGATTTGAAGGCGCACTTGAAATCATGCTCTCCGACGGCGGTGTGTGCAGCGTCGCCACCGCAATACACTTTCCGGTGCGGCTTATCGAGTCCGGCCCGGCGGCAGGCGTGCGCGCCGCCGCGTTCATGGCCGAACAGCTGGGCCTGAGCCGCGTGCTGTCGTTTGACATGGGCGGCACCACCGCCAAAATCAGCTTCGTCGATGACGGTATTCCGGCCAGCGCCGCTTGGTTTGAGGCCGCGCGTGTCGATCGGGCACGGCAGGGCAGCGGTCTGCCGCTGCAGATCCCGACCGTGGAACTGCTGGAGATCGGCGCCGGCGGTGGCAGTATCGCTTCAGTCGATCGTCTTGGACTACTCAAGGTCGGCCCTGAGAGTGCCGGCGCCGACCCGGGTCCCGCTTGCTATGGTAGAGGCGGCCAGGAGCCGACCATTACCGACGCCCATTTGCAGCTCGGCATACTCAGCCCCGCGATATTCGGCTTTGGCGCGCTCAGCCTCGATACAGGGGCTTGCGCCGCAGCCGTGGGCAGGCTTGCCGCCGATTTGCGGTTATCGCAACAGGATGCCGCCGCGGGCGTGGTGGGACTGGTCAATGAACACATGACCAATGCCGTCCGGCTTTACGCCGCCGAACGGGCGCGCGATCTGCGCAATTACACGCTCGTCGCGTACGGCGGCGCCGGGCCGGTTCATGCCTACGAACTGGCGCGTATCCTCGGCATACGACGTCTGATCTATCCGTGGGGCGCGGGAACGCTGTCTGCGTTCGGGCTGCTGATGAGTCCACGCAGCATGAGTGCAAGCCGCAGTCTTCCGGTACGCCTCGGAGAAATCACGTCAATCGAGATCGCACAGTTGATCAGCGCGCTTGAAGACGAATGTTATGCAGACCTGAGCACCACCGGTGTGAGTCGCGACGTGTGCACCTCGCATGCCAGCGTGACACTGCGTTATGCGGGCCAGGGACACGAGTTGAGTTTGCCGTTAAGCAAGACCATACGGCAGGACGGCTACCAGGACGGCGCCATACGCGACGATTTCGAAAGTCTTTACGCTGCGGTTTTCGGTCGCGCGCTGCATGGCTTGCCGCTCGAAGCCGTGACATGGCGCGTGCAGATGACGGCCCCATCCGCGACTTCGGGCTCCGTGATCAAGGACGTCAGCGTCAGCACAAGTGCATCTATGGAAAGACGCCGCGACGTGTATTTTCACGAATGCCAAGGGCTTATAGGGTCCGACATCCACCCTTGGGATCAGCTGCAATCGGGTCAGACGTTTTCGGGACCTGCGGTATTTGAAAGCGAAGACTGCACGGTGGCGGTGGGGCCCGCAGGGCTCATTACCGTAGATTCGTTCCGCAATCTGGTGGTGGAAATCAGAGAGAATGGCGCTGCCACGGCATCCCGAAGTGCCTGACAAACAAACACATTTCTCTTTGGATAGTTAACTCTCAGCCTCGCATAGCGTCCAAAACGTAGGCACCGACAGGCGAATACGCCAGGCGACCCGCAACGACTTGAAGGAACTATAGGGATCAATGCCAACCACGTAGGCCATGCCCTGCTCTTCAATCAGATATCCCCCCGCACTGTAGAGTCACCGGCGTGATGCGGTGCCATGCGGCGCGATGCCCAAGGCGTTGGAACTGGTGTTGTCTGATCAACTCTATGTACCGAAGACCGATCTGCCACCCTCGCTACGCAATGCGCTGGTGCGGTTGGCGGCGTTCCAGAATCCGGAGTTCTTCAAGGCGCAGGCGATGCGCTTACAGACGTATGACAAGCCGCGCATCATCGCGTGCGCGGAGGATCACACAGAGCACATTGCCCTGCCACGTGGCTGCCTTGATGACGCTCAGAATCTGCTTCTTGCACTAAAGATCAGGACGAAGATACGCGATGAGCGTTTCGTGGGGCGGAAACTTGAAGCGCACTTCACCGGCGAGCTGCGAGCCGATCAACGGAAAGCCGGCGCGGCGATGCTAGCGCATGACTTCGGCGTGCTCTCGGCGACCACGGCGTTTGGCAAAACGGTGCTTGCTGCATGGTTGATCGCGCAGCGCGGGGTCAACACGCTGGTGTTGGTGCATCGCCACCAGATGATGGCGCATCCGTGGGCGTTGAGCAGAGCACGCGTTGCTTCGCGGCGCACCTGTGGCGGGATATCCTCAAAGCGCGCGGCAACTATATATCGCACCAGCGTGCGGGTGACGTCTTTCATGGGCAGTTACTCAACACGTATGCCGGCCGCCTTGATGGTCGCTGCCCACTTGGCGATATCCGACTTGATGCGCGCGGCGAATTCCTCCGCGCTGGTGCCCAGAGCGTCGGCGCCCTGTCCGAGCAACAAGTCACCGACAGCTTTGGACTGCGCGATCTTGCGCAATTCGGTGTTGAGCCGGTTTACAACTTCGCGCGGCGCTCCGCTCGGGATCATCACCCCGAACCATGTGCTCGCTTCGTATCCAGGCAAGCCGCTCTCGTCTATCGTCGGCAACGAAGATGCCGCGGCACTGCGTTGCGCGCTGCTGATGGCCAGCGCGCGCAGTCGACTTGAGTTCACGAACGGCAACACCGAAAGCGTGTTGGCAAGCATCAGCGACACCTGTCCAGAGAGCAGCTCGGTCACCGCCTGCAGCGTGCCTTTATAAGGGACATGCGAGATATCGATCTTTGCTTGAAGTCTGGAATGGTCGAGCCCGTGCATGACACCTCCTTGCCGCGCCGAATGCAATATAACCATTTGATATTTATATCTAAACTGTGCTCGCCCATCGGCTGATCTCTTTCATTGCCGCTGTATTTTATGCGACTTGATTGTCAGGAACGGTGTAAATACAAACACTCAACGCTGCGGACGCGGGGGACGCAGAGGCACGCAGGAGAAGACTTTCAAGATTGGACCAGAATACCTCGCCGCACGGTAGCGACCACATGCCAGCGCCCTTCCTCTGCGATCCCCCGCGTCCTCTGCGACCTCTGCGTTAAGAGTTCGAACTGTCTTCAGAAAACACCCTCATTCGGACTTGATCCCGGCGTCGCGTATCAGTTTGCCGAGCTTGGTTTGATCGGATCGTATGATGGCGGCGAATTCCTGCGGCATATTGGCGACGATTTCCGCGCCGCCCTTGAAGTAACGCTCTTTGATTTCCGGCGTGCGCAATGCTTTCACGGTTTCCTGATTGAGCCGTGTAATGATCGCCGCCGGTGTCTTGCCGGGTGCGAAGAAACCATACGTGGAAATGAGTTCGTACCCGGGCAAACCCTGTGTCGCAATCGGGGGTATGCCGGGCGCAAGGTCCGAAGGCCTGGCACTGGTCACGGCCAATGCGCGCAATTTGCCCGACTTGACGTGGGCGAGCGCAGATGCTGCCGACGTAAACGAAAGCTGCACGCGTCCCGCAATCAGATCGGTCATCGCCGGTGCACCACCTTTGTATGCAATACGCACTATGTTCAGCCCTGCCATGGCATTGAACAGTTCCGCGGACAAATGGCCGGACGATCCGGATCCTGCCGAAGAATAGTTCATATCGCCGGGCCTAGCCTTGGCAAGCGCTATCAGTTCTCTGATGTTTTTTGCCGGCAGCGCGGGATGTATGACAAGTAAGTTGGGCGCGCTCACGGTTAGTGATATGGGCGCGAAATCGCGCACCGGATCGTACGGAACGCTCTGCATGAAGGGCAGCGTCCACATGCTGCCGCTCAAACTTAACAGGGTATAGCCGTCCGGGGCTGCCTTGGCTACCAGATCGGCAGCGATGACCCCACTGGCGCCACCGCGGTTATCCACTAATACCGGCTGGCCCAGTCCGCCGCTCAATCCCTGAGCAAGAATGCGGGCAATATTATCGTTACCACCGCCGACTTCTATGGTAACGATGCGCACGGGCCGATTAGGGTAATCCTGCGCTGGCACATGACCTATGCCCACGGCCATCAGGCCTGCGGTTACTGTTACAACTATGGTTCGCATTGACTACCACCACCTTTGGTCGCGCAAATTGAGTCGAATCGGGGTTTCCTGCTTGCGGGGTGTTGCGTGCGCATATTACCAAACCCGATACCCTTTCAAATTGGCACGACAGTGAAATTGCCGACATAATGTCGAAAACAATCCATTGAGGAGAAGTCCATGCAGAATACTCGCGTCATTAATATCGTGTACGTGATCACGCTAACCGCAATCGGGGCTGGTGTGGCATGTGCGCAGGACTACCCGGTGAAGCCGATACGCATGATCGCCGGATCAGCTGGCGGCGGCGTGGACTTCGCGGCGCGCATTATTGCTCAATCCATGACCGGCGACGTGGGTCAACCGGTGATCGTCGAAAACCACAGCAGCGCCGGCGGCACGGTCGCCGCGCAAATGGTAAAGAGAGCGGCGCCGGATGGTTACATGTTGCTCATTTACGGCAGCCCGATGTGGCTCGCGCCGTACATGCGTGAAAACGTGGACTACGACCCGGTCAGGGATTTCGCGCCTGTCACCCTCGCGGTGAGCCAGCCCAACATTCTGATCGTGCATCCATCCTTGCCTGTCAAATCGGTAAAGGAATTAATCGCGCTTGCGAAGTCACGTCCGGGCGCCCTCAATTACAGCTCCGGCTCCACCGGGGCTGCCAGCCATCTGGCGGCGGAATTGCTGAAGTCCATGGCCAAAGTCGATCTTGTGCGCATCAGCTACACCGGCAGTGCGCCGGCGCTCAATGCACTGATCAGCGGCGAAATTCAGGTCATGTTTGTTGCCGCCGGTTCGGTGGAATCGCACCTGCATTCGGGCCGGCTGCGCTCGCTGGCGGTGACCAGCGCACAACCCTCCACGCTGGCACCCGGTCTGCCGACAATGGCATCGGCTGGACTGTCCGGTTACGAGTCCGTCGCGGTTTACGGCGTGTTCGCGCCCGTCAAGACACCCGCGACACTTGTCAACCGCATCAACCAGCAGTTCGTGCGCGTTCTGCAGCGGCCGGAAATCAAAGCGCGCTTTTTCAAATCAGGCGTGGAAGCCGTCGGCAGCTCGCCGCAGGAATTCGGCGCCGCGGTGAAATCGGAAATCTCCATCATGGGCAAACTGATCAAGGAAGTCGGCATACGGGGGGATTGATCGCGTTTAATTCCCGGTGTGGCGCATAGGAGTCCGCAAGCGATGGCACTTTCTTAAGAACAAGTTCAACTACTCAACGCGGTGGACGCCGAGGACGCAGAGGTGCGCAGGGTAAAAGCGCGAACCCAAGCAGGGGGTTCCTCTGCGTCCTCCGCGTATGGAGTGTGAATGGACTTGGTAACCACAAGCGCATGCATTTGGCTTGGTCACCGAATCAAGTATTCGCGACTTAACCCGTTCGCCCGAATAAGGCGGATAAAGTCGTTCATATCAACGCATAGCCTGTCATTTGCATTCGCGAGAATAAGCAAACAGGATAAATGGGATGCGACCATGGAAAGCACGATGTTGACCGAACAGGAATTCGAAAGCTCCTATCTGGGTCAGTTCATACCCCTCCACTACCATCACAATATGCTGATGGACGAAAACCGGATGAAGAGCTTCAAAGCCGCCATCGCCCATACGGTGTTTCCGGGCGCCAAGGTTCTGGAGCTGGGCGGCGGCACCGGCGTTCTGTCGTGGTTCGCGGCCGCCAAGGCGGAGAAAGTGTGGTGCGTGGAATTCAATCCGGACATGGTGCGGGAAGCACGCCGCTTGCTGTCGCGCAACCCGGACGGCGACAAGGTTGAAGTCGTCCACGCCGATGCATTTGAATATCTTCCTCCCGAGCCGGTGGACGTGGTGATCTGCGAGATGATCCACGTCGCGATGTTGAGGGAAAAACAGGTGGAAGTCATTGAAGCCTTCAAGCGCCGGTATACCGCGCGTTTTGGCGGGCCGTTACCGGCATTTATCCCGGAAGCCGTTATCATGGCGGCCCAACCGTTGCAGCAGGACTACGACTTCCACGGCTACCAGGCGCCCATCGTGCAGTTTCAGGAAATCACATCCATATTGCCGCAGACCGTGGAAATGGCCAGACCCGAGGTCTACAGCATTCTCGATTTCAGCCGCCCCGTCGATCAGAACATCGGTTGGGAAGGAAAGTTCCGCATCGAACGCAGCGGCACCGTGAATGCGATGCGCTTCCTCACCAAGAACGTGCTCGCGGTTTTGACAGGACATTCAACGACAATAGACTGGATCAATCACTATCTGGCACTGCCGCTGGCCGAACCGGTAAGCGTCAATGCCAATGACACGCTCAAAGTCAGTTTTCAATATCGTACCGGGGCATCGATTCCTTCGTTGATGGCGGCCCTGCGCGTCGAGGTCGAAGTCAGGCCGGCTGCGGTATTGGCGAACGTGCGGCCGTTGCATGTACCAAAGTGGCCTCGTTACGCGTCGTTTGCCTTCAAGAAGGAATACCGGGCGCTTGCGGCAATCGCGTGACGTCGTTGCCCATCAAGCGCACAAATCGGTGACTCAAAGCAAAAGCCCCGCACCAGCGGGGTTTTTTCTGATATGCCTGTCCTCGGGTCAATGAGTGCCACACTTTCGGATCACCCGCCTGAGTTACACTGTTCGCTTCGATTTTCCAGAAACTCCAGCCATGACCCTCAAACGCCCCAAAGGCCCTGCCGGCACCCTCGTCGTGCTGGAACATGCGTCAGCCATCCTCAAAGACAATCCGCTCAACGATCCGCACGTACGCAAGCTCGCAGTATGGCTGCCGCGGCAGTATGACATACAAGGAAACAAGCGCCGTTTCCCAGTCCTCTATGATCTGGCCGGCTTCACGGGTAGCGGACTTTCACATACGAACTGGAAACCGTTCAGCGACAATGTTCCAGAGCGTGTAGCACGACTGATACACGAGCAGAAAATGGGCCCGGCCATCATGGTCTTCCCGGACTGCTACACGGCACTCGGCGGCAACCAGTACATCAATTCGTCGGCGATAGGCAACTATGCCGACTACCTGACGCGTGAACTCATCCCGTTTGTCGATCGCGAGTTCCGCACCCTGGCGAGTCGCGAGCATCGCGGCTGCTTCGGCAAATCATCGGGCGGATATGGCGCCATTATCCACGGCATGAAGTATGCGAAGTACTGGGGTGCGATAGCCAACCACTCCGGCGACGCCTATTTCGATTTTGTCTACTGGCACGACTGGCCTAACACGTTGAACGAACTCGCGAAGCACCGCTTGCCTAAACGCCGGACCGGACCATTCGATATTCAACGAGAGGCCAGCCGCAAGGGACTGGACGAAGGAACCGACGACGGACGCATCCGGCGCTTTCTCGAGTGCGTCTGGAAGAAAGAGAAACTTTCGGGGCCCGAGGGCCACTGCCTGATGAATATCTGCATGGCAGCCACGTACGATCCCGATCCGCGTGAACCGCTGGGGTTCCGCGTGCCGTTTAACCTCGAATCGGGCGAGCTGATAGAGCGCCGCTGGATGAAGTGGCGTGGGCACGACCCCGTCAATCTGGTCGGGAAGTACCGCAACAATCTCAAGACGTTGCGCGGCATTTATGTCGATTGCGGCTGGCGTGATCAATACCATATCCACTACGGCACGCGCATACTTTCACGCCGGCTCGCCGCGGCGGGTATACGCCACACCTACGAAGAGTTCGACGACAACCACTCGGATGTTGACTATCGTATGGACACCAGCCTGCCGTTCCTCTATCGGGCATTGATGAAGTAAGCAACGCAAGGTCGGCACACCATGTTGCCGGGCGCCGATGAGGCCGGTGGTAATATCGAATTCCAACATCGGCATTGCACGCCGGGGGCGCGTTGCATCCCGTGCGATCCGCAAAACGGACACAGGCTCGGCAACCCGCAATAGATGGCCATTTACTACATAGTACTAATCGGCGTCCTGAATCAGACCGGATTCGCGGGCGGCAGAGTCGTGGTGTCGCTGTATGCGCTGGATCTGGGAGCGAGCCAGTTCGCCGTGGGCGTCATTGTCGCGCTTTATTCGCTGTGCCCTTTGCTGGTTTCCGTTGCCATCGGCAAGTTCGCTGACCGGGTATCGCTGAGAACGCCGATACTGGTGGGGTCGGTCGGCATGATAGGTTTGCTGTTGTTGCCGCTGCTGTTTCCGGGGCTGGCGGTTCTGTACATCATGGGCATCGCGCTGGGATTCGTGCATCAGCTCTTCGGCATACCGCTGGAGGCCGCGGTCGGCGGAATCGGTGGTCCCGAGAAACGCGCACGCAACTATGCGTTGCTTACCATGGGCTGGTCTATCGCCAACTTTCTGGGTCCGTTGATCGCCGGATTTTCCATAGACTATATGGGGCATCTGCGGGTTTTTCCGCTGCTCGCGGCAATAATCACCGTACCGACACTCATCCTGTGGTTCATGCCGAAACTCTTTCCGGTTTCCTCCGGTCATCACAAGCGGGAGTCTCACGCCAGTGTCATGGACCTCTGGCGCACGCCCGATTTGCGCGTGACCTTTCTGGCCGGCGGCATCATAGGCTCCGCGCAGGACCTGTTTCAATTTTATTTCCCGATCTACGGGCATGCGCTGGGCCTTTCGGCATCGGCCATCGGAACCATCCTGGGCATGGTAGCCGCGGCGGCATTCGCGATCCGTGCGTTTGTGCCCCTTCTGCTGCGCAAATTCAAAGAGTCCGATGTCTTGCTGTATTCCATCATCGTGTCCGCGATGGCCTACACCTTGCTGCCATTTTTTGCCAGTCCCTATGCGCTGGCCGCGATCGCGTCCGTGCTTGGTCTCGGTGTGGGATGCGCCCAGCCCATGGTGATGTCGCTGATCTACGTGCTGGCGCCGGCTGGCCGAACCGCTGAAGCGCTGGGTCTGTACCGAACCGTCCGAAGCGCATCGCACGTCGTGGTTCCGATCGTGTTCGGCAGCATGGGATCAGCCTTTGGGTTCGCGCCGGTATTCCTGTCTAATTCCGCATTGCTCGGTGTCAGCGCTCATCTGATGCGCAAGGCGCACTTGCCGGGAAAGTCTTAAGTGAAGATAATCCTGATCGCGATGCAATAGCAGCTTCGCGTCGTCACTCCGCTTAGACCTAATGCCTGCCGGATTTTCACCCGCCCCATCCGCATAAATGGAGAAGTCACATGCCGCATGACAAAGACCGCACCCACTGGCACGAACCAGCCGGCAACAAAAAAGCCGGTTTTGGTGAGTTCAAAAAGCAACCCACCCCATACGACGCATGGATGGAGTCCGAGGGCATACCGGTATTTCGCGACATCGGCATCAGCAAGGTGCAGAACCTGCCGCTGATGCCATGGAAGCGCATGGGCGGCAAAGGTCACTTCATCCAGCTGTTCGGCACCGAGACCAAGTGGGGATGCTACGTCGTCGAAGTGCCGCCGGCCGGTGCATTAAATGCCGAAAAACACATGTACGAGGAGATTTTCCTGGTCGTCGAAGGACGTGGCACGACCGAGGTCTGGCAGGAGGGCGACACCAAGAAACACGTGTTCGAATGGCAAAAGGGTTCGATGTTCTCGATTCCGATGAACGCCTGGCACCGCCTCGTCAATGCCACTTCAGGCGGCGCACTGCTGCTCGGCGGCACCACCGCGCCCAACGTGCTCAACATGATCAATAGCGTGGCGGCAGTATTTGAAAATCCGTTTGTATTCCGCGACCGCTTCAACGGCGCCGATGATTTTTTCAAGGCCAAGGACGATATTGAACCGGATCCGGTGCGCGGCCTGGCCATGCGCAGGACCAATTTCATACCGGACGTGGTCCACTGCGACCTGCCGCTCGACAACCGTCGCTCGCTCGGGTGGCGGCGCGTCGAGCCGTTCATGACCAACAATCAGTTCTACTACTGGATAGGCCAGCACGAGCACGGACGCTACTCCAAGGCGCACGCGCACACCTCCGCGGCAGTGCTGATATGCCTCACGGGAACTGGTTACACGTACAGCTGGCCCGAGCGCTGCGGCGTCACCCCATGGAAGGATGGCCACGAAAAGGAAATTCACCGTCTGGACTATGAGCCGGTTGGATTGGTGACCGCGGCGCCGGGCGGCGCACGCTGGTACCACCAGCATTTCAGCGCCGGCGCCGATCCGCTGCGCCTCACCGCGTGGTTCGGCCCGCACAATCCCGGCCGCGATCCGGGCGCGCCGGGCTCCAAACACATTGATTACACCGCCATCGACGTCAATCAAGGCGGCACTTCGATACCCTATTGGATGGAAGACCCCTATCTGCGTGGCGAGTACCAAGCCAAACTCAAGGAAAATGGCGTGCCCAATCGCATGGACCCCGCGTGGTATGACAAGCCGGCCGACGCGGACACCATGAAAACCGTGGTCTGATACTCGCCCGCGCATGAGCGTGCAGCAAGACGACGGGAGCGCCGGCACACCAGACGAACCTGTCGGCGGCCGCGTATTCTTCAGCAGTGTACGGCGCAGTCTGGAGGTCGAAGACGAGATTCTGCTGATCAGCGTCGGCGTGGATATAGGCTCGTCGACGTCCCATCTCGTGTTCTCGCGTCTGCTGCTGGAACGGCTCGATAATCGCTACGTGGTATCGAAACGCGAAATCATGCACGAGTCCGAAGTGCTGCTCACCCCGTACGCCGCCGACCAGGCCATAGACGCCGCGGCGCTGCGTATGTTCATCGACGAACAATACGACAAAGCCAAAGTCGATCCGCGTGCCATAGACACCGGTGCGCTGATCCTGACCGGCGTCGCCGTACGGCGCAGCAACGCACGCGCCATCGCCGACTTGTTCGCCGCACAGGCTGGGAAATTTGTCTCGGTCAGCGCCGGCGACGCGCTCGAAACCACGCTGGCTGCGTTCGGTTCGGGCGCCGCAGCGCGCTCAATCCGCGAAGCCAACCGCGTCATGAATGTCGATATCGGTGGCGGTACCTCGAAGATCGCCGTGTGCGTGGATGGTGCGGTCGTCGACATGACGGCGATCGACGTCGGCGCGCGCATCCTATCGTTTGATTCCGGTGGACGAGTCACGCGTATCGAGGAAGCCGGCAGGCGATACGCCGCTGCAGTGGGTGCCACGCTTGTGATCGGCCAACCGTTGGATTCCGGAGTGCGCGAACGGATCGTGGAACACATGGCCGACCGCCTGTTCGAAACCATGAGCAGCGCCAGTCTCGGTTCCGCCACTGCGGAGTTACTACGCCTGGCCGCGATGAAGAATACGCAAGCCCCTGATGTAATTACGTTTTCAGGTGGCGTCTCGGAGTATATCTATGGCCGCCAAAGCGAAAGTTTTGGCGACCTTGGGCCACTGCTCGCGCGCGCCATCATGTCACGAGTCCGTGCGTGGGGTCCGCGCGTGGAACAACCCGATCAGGGTATACGCGCCACCGTCGTCGGCGCATCGCAATACACGATACAAGTCAGCGGCAGCACGATTTTTGTCGCGCCCATGACCATATTGCCGCTGCGTAATGTGCCGGTGATCACACCGCAACTGCCGCTTGAAGACGAGCAACTCGATGTCGAGCAGATCGCCGCCGCGGTGCGCACTGCATTGCGGCGTCTCGATCTGCACGAGGGCGAACAGCCGGTTGCACTGTGCTATCACTGGCAGGGCGCGGCTATGTTTGCCCGCCTGGATGCGTTTGCGCACGGTATCCGCGCCGGCCTGTCAGCGCTGCTGGAGCGTGGTCATCCGCTGATACTGGTCGGCGACGGAGATATCGGCGGCTTGCTGGGCATACACTTCCAGGAGGAAATGAAACTCGCCAGTGCCATCGTTTCGATCGACGGCATCACCCTCAAGGAATTCGACTTCATCGACATCGGCGCGATGCTGGAGTTGTCCGGCGCCGTGCCTGTGGTCATCAAATCGCTGGTGTTTCCAACCTCCGCCGCGGTGGGGCGTGTCGCCGCGTGACGGACTATGGCACGGCGAGCACACGCGCCATGATGTTGTATCCACCCATAGAACCCTACGCGAGCGGGTTTCTGCAGGGCGACGCCGGTCACAGGGTCTACTGGGAAACATGCGGCAATCCGCACGGGATTCCTGCCCTGTTTCTTCACGGTGGCCCGGGCGGCAGTTGCAACGCCAACCACCGGCGTATTTTTGATCCGGCACGCTATCGCATCATCCTCTTTGACCAGCGCGGCTGCGGACGCTCGACTCCATCGGGCTCGCTGGTATCGAATACGACAGCGCATCTTGTCGGTGATATTGAAATCATCCGCATTGCATTGACTGTTGAACGCTGGCTGTTGTTCGGCGGCTCGTGGGGAGCAACTCTGGCGCTCGCTTATGCGCGACGACATCCGCAACACGTCAGCGCCATGGTATTGCGCGGCGTGTTTACCGCACGGCAATCCGAAATCGACTGGTTGTATCGCAATGGCGCATCGAATATTTTTCCCGAGGCGTGGTCGCGCTTCGCGACCTTCATACCGAAAAATGAGCGCGCCGACCTGATCGCCGCCTATCATGCGCGCCTGACCAGCGGCGATGCCGCGCGTGAAAGAGACGCCGCGCGCGCGTGGTGCGCGTGGGAAGACGCCGTTTCGACGTTCGTGCCCAGCCCCATGACGTCCAGCGAACCCGCGATGTTGCGACTGGCGCGCATCGAAGCCCATTACTGCATGCGTCGTGCATTTCTGGACGAAGGTGAACTGCTGGCCCATACCTCTCACCTGAAAAATATTCCCGGCATCATCGTGCAGGGTCGCTACGACATGGTGACACCACCGACCACGGCATATGATCTGCATCGTTCGTGGCCGGGCTCGGAACTGCGCATCGTGCCCGACGCAGGCCATGCTTCCAGCGAACCGGGAATCACGCACGAGTTGATCGTCGCCACTGATGCGCTGTCCGCACGGATCGCAGGCTAGCGGCGGTGGAAAATACCTTGTAATTCTTTGAATTATCACTATTTATCTGGCTTCTCCAAGCGGACATGACCGTCCAGCCCATCTTGCCAAAAGGCGCGTCTATCCGTCGCGCACTCGCGTGGCTGGCGCACCAGGAACCTTGGACGCGCGAATTGATCGAGCAGGCCAGCCAGCGCTTTGGTCTCTCGACAACGCAAGAAGAATTTCTGCTTCAGGAGTCCCGCAGATTCCGGAGTCCGCAATCGCGCCCGGGAAAAGACCCATAATTCGAATGCGCGCAAGTCGCGCTCAATCGCGGATTCCGTTGCTTCGGCCAAGCATTGTGGTCTTGAGACGGAGCCGCTAATTGTCGCATTCGTCAAATCCGACATTGAGACCTGGGCCAAGGTCGTGAAATCATCCGGCGCGAAACCGGACTAAGCAGCACCGCGT
>CANJQI010000048.1 GCA_947476215.1 Betaproteobacteria bacterium | reverse complement strand
CGCGTGTAACGCAGGCCGATGAAAAGTTCGTAGGATTGCAAGGTGGGGACCAAAGACGAAAACGCCAGTGTGCCACAATCGGCACAATAAACAAGGAGGAATCGGGTAGACCGGCCATTGCGAATGATAGACTTAGCGTGCATGACAAAATGAAACACGCGCACATTGTACTGTTATGCAATCCTAGCGCCCCACATATGCACTGCACCCTACTCGTTGCTGATTTACTCCTGCCGTCGTCATCCGACGCCGGGCTCTACCGTGAACTGCCGCTTCCGAATCTCGCACGCCTGCTGGCACGCGGAGCCAAGAACCACCACACTGCTCTCAGCATGGAAAGCTGGCTGTGCACGGCATTCGGGATTGAACGTCAGCGCGACTGGCCGATCGCCGCATTGACCCTGACGGGTGATGGCGCAGATCCGGGCGCCGGTTATTGGCTGCGCTGCGATCCCGCGCATCTGCGCCCGCAACGCGGCCAGTTGCTGCTGGCCGGCGGCGATCAGATCGCACCCACGCTGGATGAAGCCCACGCGTTGATCGCCACGCTCAATGCACACTTCATCCGCGACGGTATCACCTTCATTACGCCCCACCCCGAACGCTGGTACTTGAATGTGCCCATTCCTCCGGCGCTTTCCACGCACGAGTTTTCGGAGGTGGCAGGCCGGGACATACATCCCTTTCTGCCGGCGGGAGACGACCGATTGCGCTGGCACCAAAGGCTCAACGAAGTGCAGATGCTGTTGCACGAGCATCCGGTGAATGAGGCCAGAGCTGCGTTGAACAAGCCCGCCATCAACAGCGTGTGGTTATGGGGCGGCGGCGTGCTTCCTGAAGTATCAGGCCGGCCCTATACACGCGTGTGGAGCGATGACTTACTGCCCCGCGTGCTTGCGACAAGGAGCCAGATACCCGCGCATGCGTTGCCGCGGACTGCCACAACCGTCGTCGACTCGGCTGCCGGTGACACCGGTAACCAACTGGTGGTCGTGTCTCAACTACGTGCCGCCGCGAGAAATGGCGACATCGAGCGCTGGCGCACTGCGCTGATGACGCTAGAACACAACTGGGTTGCGCCGCTCCATGAAGCGCTGCGGCGGAGGCGAATTTCCGGATTGACGCTGATCGGCGTCAACCTGCAACACTGTATGCAGTGCGAAATCACCGCGCGCGATTTGTGGAAGTTCTGGCGTCGCACACGATCTCCCGCCTGTCATGCCTGAAAGTACCCATCTCAGCGCACGTGCCGTGAACAAGGCGCATGTCGCCGCACTGAAGCAGGCCGGCATAGCGCCTCTGTTAGCCCCGATCTACGCCGCGCGCGGCATATCCTCGGTGCAACAATTGAGCACGGAGTTCAAAAACCTCATCGCCCCGCCCCGCCTGCACAACGTCGAGCGCATGGCGGCAATCCTCGCCGATGCCATCGAAAAAAAGCGCCGGTTGCTCATCGTCGCCGACTATGACTCAGATGGCGCCACTGCATGCGCGGTCGGCATGCGCGCACTGCGCTCGTTCGGCGCGGTCGTCGATTACCTGGTTCCGAATCGCTTCGAGTACGGCTATGGCCTCACGCCGGAAATCGTGGCTCTGGCAAAAACCATTAAAAATCCTGACCTTATGATCACCGTCGACAATGGCATCGCCAGCGTGGACGGGGTCGCCGCCGCCAACCAGCTAGGAATGCAGGTACTGGTCACGGACCACCACCTGCCCGGCCCCGAGCTACCCGATGCCCTGTGCATCATCAACCCCAACCAGCCCGGCTGCGGCTTCCCCAGCAAAAACCTAGCCGGCGTAGGCGTCATGTTCTACCTGATGCTCGCCCTGCGCGCCGAACTGCGAAAACGCGGAGCGTTTGAAGCAGTGCGAAATGCGAAGTGCAAAGTGCAAAATGCGGAACACTCCCACTCATCACTCATCACTCATCACTCATCACTGGAATTGCCCGAGCCCAACCTCGCCGCCCTCCTCGATCTCGTCGCCCTGGGCACGGTAGCGGACGTGGTCAAGCTCGATGACAACAACCGCATACTCGTGCAGCAGGGACTGCAGCGCATCCGTGCCGGCAAGACATGGCCCGGCGTCAGCGCACTGATGCAGATCGCAGACCGCGATCCGAGGCGTGCGTCGACTTATGACCTAGGGTTCGTGCTGGGCCCGCGCTTGAACGCCGCCGGCCGGCTCGACGACATGTCGGTCGGCATCGAATGCCTGATCACCAACGATCCTGCGCACGCCGCACGCATCGCGCGCGAACTCGACTCGCTGAATCGCCAACGCCGCACCATCGAATCGGACATGCATGAAGATGCACTCACCGCGCTGGAGGGAATTTCGCCTGACGACGGCTACAGTCTGTGCCTGTTCGATCCTAGATGGCATCAGGGCGTGATCGGCATACTTGCATCGCGTATCAAGGAACGCTGGCACCGGCCGGTGATTGCTTTTGCCCACGGCAGCAACGGTGAAATCAAGGGTTCAGGACGCTCCATTCCGTCCCTGCACCTGCGCGACGCGCTGGACCTGGTGGCCAAGCACGAACCGGGATTGCTGCTGCGTTTCGGCGGACACGCGGCCGCGGCTGGCGTTACCCTGCGCGCATCCGATTTTGAGCGCTTTCAGGCCACGTTCGAAGCGGTCACGCGCAAGCTGCTCACGCCGGCCGACCTCGCTCGAACCCTGGAAACCGACGGCGCCCTGGACATTGACATGCGGACCATCGCATCAGCACGGCTGATCGAACAGCAGGTCTGGGGGCAGGGCTTTCCACAGCCGACGTTTGACGACATGTTTACGGTCGTTCAGCAGCGCATCGTCGGCGAGCGGCATCTCAAACTGCGCCTCATGCAGGACGGCGCCGAATATGAGGCCATGCTGTTTTCGCATGCCACGCCGCTGCCCGCGACCATACGCGCCGTCTATCGTCTGGGGGTGAACGAATACCGGGGCGCACAGACACTGCAGCTCACGATTGAACACTGGCAACCCGCCTGAATCATCGCGTGGGATTTTCATTGCATCGATAAACGGCGGCATATTGATACGCGGGTGCGATTCAAACTGATGTGTGAAATGACTCAAGCGGACCACTTCGAGTCGCTCGCCTGGCACCGGTAGCCCGGAGCAAGCGCAGCGTACTCCGGGGTCATCGTCCCGGACCAGGCACGATCCCCGGATTCCACTTCGTTACATCCGGGCTACGAGCTTCTGTCACATCAGTTTGAATCGCAACCATGATGCGCATTATTCATCGGAGCGCGCGCATCGTCCTGTATAATCAGCGTTTTTCGCGTCGAATTTGCAAATGGAAGCAGAACAACTCAATATTATTTCCAGGCGGCTGCAGGATTTGAGCCAGCGCAACTCGGAATTGCGGAGGTATCTTTGACTTCGAAGCCAAGCAGCAGCGGCTAGCCGAAGTCGTCAAACTGACCGAGGATCCGCAGATCTGGAGCGACGCCAAGCGCGCGCAGGATCTGGGCCGCGAACGCAAGACACTCGAAAGCCTCGTCGTCAACCTCACCCGCCTGGACCACGATTTGCGCGACGCGAGCGAGCTGTTCGACATGGCTCGCGGCGACAACGACGATGCCTCGCTGAGGACCATAGAAGACGAAGCATTGTCGCTGGAACGGACCGTCGCCGACCTCGAATTCCGGCGCATGTTTTCAAATCCGATGGATCCCAGCAACTGCTTCATGGACATCCAGTCGGGCTCAGGCGGCACGGAAGCGCAGGACTGGGCGCAGATACTCGAACGCATGTACTTGCGCTACTGCGAACGCAAGGGATTCCGCGTGCAACTGCTTGAGGAGTCGCCGGGCGATATCGCGGGCATCAAGAGCGTATCGCTCAAGATCATGGGCGACTATGCGTACGGCCAGTTGCGCACCGAAACCGGCATACACCGGCTGGTGAGAAAATCACCGTTCGACGCAAACAACCGCCGGCACACATCATTTGCAAGCGTGTTCGTCTATCCTGAAGTCGATGACACCATAGAAATCGAGATCAACCCCGCCGACCTGCGCATCGACACGTTCCGCGCTTCCGGCGCTGGCGGACAGCATATCAACAAGACCGATTCCGCGATCCGCATCACGCACGAACCCACCGGCATCGTCGTGCAGTGCCAGAACGACCGCTCGCAGCACCGCAACCGCGCCGAAGCGATGGCCATGCTCAAGTCGCGCCTGTACGAACTCGAACTCAGAAAGCGCGACGAGGAAAAACAGGCGCTTGAGGACACCAAGAGCGATATCGGCTGGGGCCACCAGATCCGCTCCTACGTGCTGGATCAATCCCGCATCAAGGATTTGCGCACCAACGTGGAAATCGGTAACACGCAGGCGGTGCTGGACGGGGACCTGGACAGCCTGATTACCGCCAGCCTGAAACAGGGCGTATAACGCTACACAACAGACAAGCAAGGGATGGGGATGGGCATGGACAACGAAAACAAAGCGCCGCAGGACGAAAACCAGATCATTGCCGAGCGCCGCGCCAAGCTCAAGGCGTTGCGCGAGAACGGTATCGCCTTCCCCAACCTGTTTGTTCGCGACAGCGTCGCGGGCGACCTGCATCAAAAATACACCAGCGCCGATCGCGAGTCCCTCGAACAAACCCCGGTGCCGGTCCGGGTTGCCGGCCGCATGATGCTCAAACGCGTCATGGGCAAGGCCAGTTTCGCCACGATACAGGACGTCAGCGGAAGCCTGCAGCTTTACATCACCGACAACCATTCCGGCAAGGAACAGCACGCGGCATTCAAGCACTACGACGTAGGCGACATTCTGGGCGCTGAAGGCGAACTGTTCATCACCAAGACCAACGAACTCACGGTACGCGTCAAGAAGTTGCTGCTGCTAACCAAGTCGCTGCGGCCGCTGCCTGACAAGTTCCACGGGCTTGCCGATCAGGAACAACGTTACCGGCAGCGCTACCTGGATCTCATCGCCAACGAGAGCACGCGCCGTACTTTTATCCTGCGCTCGCGCATCATACAGGCGATGCGTGACTTCTTCCTCGAAAAGCGCTTCCTCGAAGTCGAAACGCCGATGATGCATCCCATCCCGGGCGGCGCGACCGCACGCCCCTTCGTCACGCACCACAATGCGCTCGACATGAAGCTCTACCTGCGCATAGCGCCGGAGCTGTATCTGAAGCGACTGGTGGTGGGCGGCTTCGAGAAGGTATTCGAGATCAATCGCAATTTCCGCAACGAAGGCATCTCGACCCGCCACAACCCCGAATTCACGATGGTTGAATTCTATGTAGCGTATCGCAACTATCTTTACCTGATGAAATTCATCGAAAGCCTGTTCAGGGAAATCGCGCAATCCGTGCTCGGCACCATGAAGGTTCAGTATCAGGGTCACGAGATCGATTTCGAAAAACCGTTTCGCCGACTGACGATCGCCGAGGCCATCAAGCAGTATCACCCGGGCGTGACCGATGAACTGCTCAACAACCGCAATGCGCTGATCGCGAAGCTCAACGAACTCAAAATCGCGTTCCGACCAAAGGACGGCATAGGCGCGCTGCAACTAACCCTGTTCGAGAACACCATCGAAACGCAGCTTGTGGACCCGACTTACATCTACAACTACCCGGCGGAAGTGTCACCGCTGGCGCGGCGCAGCGACAGCGATCCGAACTTCACCGATCGCTTCGAACTGTATATCGCCGGCCGCGAAATCGCCAACGGATTCTCGGAGTTGAACGATCCCGAGGACCAGGCGGCGCGCTTTCAGGAACAGGCGAACCAGAAAGACGCAGGCGATCTGGAGGCGATGCACTACGATGCCGACTACATACGCGCACTCGAGTACGGCCTGCCGCCCACCGCCGGCGCCGGCATCGGTATCGATCGTCTGGTCATGACGCTCACCGACAGTCCATCCATACGCGACGTCATACTGTTTCCCCTGCTACGCCCTGAAACGCAACCAGGAACCTGATCGCGGGATCGCGGACACATTGGGGCAGCATGGGTGCAATTCAAACTGATGTTTAAACACGATCACCTATGCATCGCCACAATGCGGCCGCTTCCCCTACTCGCGGGGGAAGGCGGGGATGGGGGCGATTTTTGACGCCAGTGTTGCCCCCCCCCCGGACGGGGGCAAACTGCGTGCAAGGGAGGGAGTGGTAGGAACGTAGGATGGCTAGAACGCAGCGAAACCCATCGATCAGCCAGCGCAGCGACATGCGGCGGATGATGGGTTTCGTTCCTCAACCCATCCTACGGTGCTTCGAATCGCTCGCCTAGCACGGGTAGCCCGGAGCAAGCGCAGCGTACTCCGCGGTCATCGTCTCAGACCGGGCACGATCCCCGGATTCCACTTTGTTACATCCGGGCTACGAGGTTCGGGCAGATCAGTTTAAATCGCACCCAGTCTGCGTTGCTCGTTTGCAAGCGGGTTTCGGCCCCGATACAATAGCTTTCAAACTGCACCCTAAAAAATTGACCGCCGGACGCAGGCAGGCCGGCGCGCGTTTTATCCCCATTCAGTGGAGACGGTCCGATGAGCAAGGTTTACCCCAGCGCCGACGCCGCCCTTGCGGACATCGTTCGCGATAACCAGACCATAGCTGTTGGCGGATTCGGCTTGTGCGGCATTCCGGAGGCGCTGATCGACGCCCTGGTCAAGACCGGCAAGAAGAATCTGACGGCCATCAGCAACAACGCGGGCGTGGACAACTTCGGTCTCGGCAAGCTGCTTGCCACGCGCCAGATCCGGAAAATGATTTCCAGCTACGTTGGAGAAAACGCCGAGTTTGAACGCCAGTTTCTGACCGGCGAACTTGAAGTCGAGTTCACGCCGCAGGGTACGCTCGCCGAGAAACTGCGCGCGGGCGGTTCGGGCATACCGGCGTTTTTCACCGTCACCGGGTTGGGCACCGTCGTCGCGCAAGGCAAGGAAGTGCGCGAATTCGATGGCAAAAAGTATCTGCTCGAACGAGCGCTGACGGCCGACATCGGACTCGTCAAGGCGTGGAAGGGCGACAAGGCGGGCAATCTCATCTACCGCATGACCGCGCGCAATTTCAATCCGGTCGTGGCAATGGCCGGTCGCGTGACCGTCGCCGAGGTGGAAACCCTGGTCGAGACAGGAGAACTGGATCCCGACCAGATACATACGCCCGGGATATTCGTGCAACGCATAGTCTGCAACGCTACACCCGAGAAGCGCATCGAACAGCGCACGACGAGGAAAGGATAGAGCATGGCCTGGAATCGCGATGAGATGGCCCGGCGCGCCGCCGGGGAACTGCAGGACAATTATTACGTGAACCTGGGCATCGGCCTGCCGACACTGGTTGCGAACTACATTCCGAAAGGCATGAATGTATGGCTGCAATCGGAAAACGGCCTGCTCGGCATAGGGCCGTTCCCGCTCGAATCTGACGTCGACGCCGACCTCATCAACGCCGGCAAGCAAACCGTGACGACACTGCCGGGCAGCAGCTTTTTTTCGAGCGCCGACTCGTTCGCGATGATACGCGGCGGCCACATCAACCTTGCCATCCTCGGCGCCATGCAAGTTTCCGAGAAAGGCGATCTTGCCAACTGGATGATACCGGGCAAGATGGTCAAGGGCATGGGCGGCGGCATGGATCTGGTGGCCGGCGTCGAGCGTGTGGTGGTGATCATGGAGCACACTGCAAAGGGCGGCGTGCACAAGATATTGCGCGAGTGTTCGCTGCCGCTCACAGGCGTCAATGTCGTGGACCGCATCGTCACCGATCTGGGCGTGATCGATGTCACCGAACGCGGACTCAAACTCGTGGAACTCGCGCCCGGCGTCACCGTGAGCGAGGTGGTCGCTAAAACAGGCGCCCCCATCGATACCAGCGCGTGCGCCTGACCTCATTCTCAATTGCGCAGTAAAACGGATCATGGGCCAGACATCGATAGAAAAAATTCTTGCCAGAACATCCGGCAAAGACGTGGTGCGACCCGGCGATATCGCCGTGTGCCGCCCGGACATCGTGGTGCAGGCCGACCTATTCCTGGCGATGGCCGGCGCCTGGCATCGTCCGAAGAAAGTGTTCGACCCGGATCGCATCGTGCAGATCTTCGATCACGCGATTCCGGCGCCGACCATCAAGGATGCATCCGGCATGGTGGAAGCACGCCGCTTCGCTAAGCAATTCGGATTAAAGCAGGTGTTTGACATAGGCGCGCACGGCATCAGCCATGTCATCGTCGCCGAACACGGCCTCGCGCGCCCGGGTGAACTGCTGGTGTGCTCGGATTCTCACACCTGCGCATCCGGTGCATTCAATTGCGCGGGACGCGGCATCGGCCTCTCGGATCTGCTGCAGGCGCTCACCAAAGGCCTGGTATGGTATCCGGTGAGTCCGACCATACGCTACGAGTTCAAGGGCAGCCTGCCGCCCGTGGTCAGCGGCAAGGACGTGTTCTTTCACATCGCCCACACCTACGGCGCGCATACCAATACCAGCCTGGAGTTCGGCGGCCCCGGACTCAAAGCCCTCGACATGTCGGCACGGCGCACGATCGCAACCATGTGCGCCGAAGTGGGTGCCGAGTTCGCACTGTTTGAAAGCGACGAGATCACATCGGACTATCTGAAGAGCCGCTCCGAACGTCCTGTTACGCCGGCGAATCCCGACAAGGATGCGGATTATCTGGACGTGCGCAGCGTCGACCTTGGCGACGTGGAACCGTACGTGATACTCCCCCATTCAGTACCCAAGAACGGTGTACGACTCTCGGTGTTTGACAAAAATATCGTTATTAATCAAGCATTTGTTGGTTCGTGTGCGAATGGACAGATCGAAGACTTACGAGTCGTCGCAAAAATTCTGCAGGGACGCAAGGTGGCGCGCGACGTGCGTTTCATCATTACCCCGGGATCGCAGGCTATATACCTGCAGGCGGCGCGCGAAGGCCTGCTCACCACGCTGGTGGAAGCCGGCGCGGTCGTAACCAATGCGACCTGCGGCGCGTGCTACGGCGGCCACATGGGACTGGTTGGACCGGGTGAAGTCTGTATCACCGCCAGCACACGCAATTTCAAGGGACGCATGGGCAGTGCCGAAGCTGACATCTACATGGGGTCCCCCGCCACGGTGGCGGCATCCGCGGTGACCGGCATCATCACCGATCCACGCAAAGTCATGCCGCTCAACGCCTGACCACCCCGGGGACTATCACCATGACCGATAAACTCGAAATCAAGCACACCGGCCGCGTCTGGAAATTCGGCGACCAGATCAATACCGATCTCATCATGCCCAGCGCCTCGTTCCGGCTGTCTGAGAAGGACCGCGCCAAAATGGCGTTCAGCGCCATCCGGCCGGGTTGGGCCGCCGGCGTGCAACCCGGCGACATCCTGATCGGAGGACAAAACTTCGGACTCGGCTCGGGGCGCCCTGTCGGTTCGGTGCTGCGTATGTGCGGCATCGTCGGCCTGGTGGCCGAATCCATAAACGGCCTGTGCCTGCGTAACTGCGTCAATTACAGCCTGCCGGGCATAGACTGCCCGGGCATCAGCGCCGCTTTCGAAGAGGGTGACATTGCGCGTGTCGATTTCATCACCGGCAAGGTTGAAAATGTCACGCGCAACACGACACTGCAAGGCAAGCCGCTGGTGACACTGTTGGCCGAAATCGTCGTCTCGGGTGGCGTCATCCCCATGCTGATTCGTGAAGGCTACGTCGAAACCGAACCTACCGACGCCACCTCGGACTGAAACTTTTCGACACCCGTAGTTCATCCATCTGCAGCGCCCTATCCGGAGAGTTTAAATGAATCAGGCAAGCAATCTGCGCAAGGCTATCGCCGGCAACAAACTCATCGTGGCGCCCGGCGCGTACGACGGCTTGACGGCTAAGCTCATAGAACAAGCCGGGTTTGGTACGGTCTACATGACCGGCGGCGGCACTGCGGCATCGCTGTTTGGCTTTCCCGACTATGGTCTGACCACGATGACGGAGATGGCCGACAATGCGGGCCGCATCGCCGATGCGGTCAATGTCCCGGTCATCGCGGATGCGGATACCGGGTTCGGCAACGAACTCAATGTCGTGCGCACCGTGCGCACCTACGAGCAGCGCGGGATTGCCGCGCTGCACATCGAAGACCAGATCATACCCAAACGCTGCGGACACTTTGAGGGCAAGGAAATCGTCCCCATCGAGGAATTCGTATCAAAAATAAAAACTGCGGTGGCGGCACGCCGTAATCCCGACACGATCATCATCGCGCGCACCGACTCACTGGCTGTTGCCGGTTTCGACGAAGCCGTGCGCCGCATGAATGCCTGCCTTGAAGTCGGCGCCGATGTTGCTTTCCTCGAGGCGCCGCAGACCGTGGAGCAAATGGCTCAAGTCCCTAAACAAGTACGTGGCCCATGCCTGCTGAACATCCCGCCGGTGGGCGGCAAGAGCCCGCGCGTCAATCTGAAACAGGCCGAGGACATGGGATACCGCATTGCGATACTGCCGGGACTGCTGTCGCGCCACGTGCTGGTCACCTGTCAGGAAGTGCTTAAGGAGCTTTACGACACACGCGCGTATCCAAAATCGGCCAAGGAACCTGTTTCCATGCAGGCGTTTGCGGACCAGATGGATTCTGCGCAATGGGACCAGTGGCGCACGCAGTTGAAGTAATTGTTGCCGGCTGCCGTAAGGCGGCATGTCCAATCACATCAGTTATCTGTCACGGAGTTTCCATGATAAAAATCGCCCTCCGAATTGGAATTCGCACCGCATTCCAAGCATCGGTAATGATAGCCGCTTGCGCTGCGTCGTCTGTCGCAACTTCCGCGCAGCCCGCATGGAAACCCGAACGCACCGTGGAAATCGTGGTGGGCTCGGCCGCCGGCGGCGGCAACGACAAGGCGGCACGGACCCTGCAAAGAATCTGGCAGGAAGCAAAACTGCTGGACAACGTTACCGTGGTCAATAAAGTCGGTGGTGGCGGAGCGCTCGCCTACACCTATACGAACCAGACCGCGGGTGACGCGCACCGCATCGTGGTTGCGCGCACAGGCCTGCTGTCGAATCATATATTGGGGCTGAGCCCGCTCAACTATGCCGATATGACGCCGTTGGCGGTCGTCGCCGATGAAACCATGGCGCTGACCGTACGCACGGAATCATCAATCAAGACCTCAAAGGATCTCACGGCGCGCTGGAAAACCGACCCGCAATCGGTCAGCATTTCGCTCGGTAGTTCGCGCGGCTCCACCACCCACTACACCGTGGCGCTGCTGGCCAAGGCCGTCGACGTCGATCCGCGCAGACTCAAGCTGCTCACTTTTGGCGGCAATGCGGAATCCATTACCAATCTCCTCGGCGGCCACATAGACATGACCTCAGGCGCAATCGGCCAGGCGATCGAACACCACAAGGCGGGAAAAATGCGCGTCATCGGCATCGCGACCGCCAAACGCTCGGCCCAGCTGCCCGATGTCCCCACCCTCAGAGAACAGGGATTCGATGTCATCGTTCCGGCATGGACCGCGCTCGTAGGCGCGAAGGACCTCTCCCCCGCCCAGATTGCATACTGGGAAGGCATGCTGGAGCGCGCCGTGAACAGCCCGCTGTGGAAAGGCGGCCTTGAGGAAGACTCCGTGGACTGGTTGTTCCTGAAGTCGCAGGCGTCGCGCGATTACCTCAGGAAAGACAATGACAAGATACGCGTCCTGCTGGGCGAAATGGGCATGACCAAATAGCGCGACGTATCAGGGCATTCCACGATGCCTCGCATCATGCCTACATCCGCGCAAGTTCTGGCGAAATTCGCTGCCGAACTCGCCTTCTCCGAAATCCCGCCGCTCGTCGTCGAACGCGCCAAGGACTGCATCATAGACACCGTGGCCGCCGCGACATTCGGCGCCGCGTTTACCTGGAGTCGGACGGTCGTCGACTACGCGCGCCGCTATGGCGACGGCGGCCCGTGTTCGATATTAGGGGTTCCAGGCGCGCACCTACAGGCGCCTTATGCGGCGCTCGCCAACGGCGCGCTCGCGCATGCCTACGAACTCGACAGCGTCGGTGTCGGACCGCACCCCGGCTCGACATTGTGGCCGGCCGTGCTCGCGGCCTGCGAGGACAATCATGCTGACGGCATGACCGCCATCGCGGCGTTTGTGGCTGGTTGCGAACTCATTTTCCGCCTGAGCAGGGCCTCGCATCACAGCATCGAAAAACTGGGATTCCATGCACCGGGCATCATAGGCACATACGGCGCGGCGGCGGCGGCGGGACGTGCGTACGGGCTCAACGCGGAACAGCTGACGCATGCGCTGGGCATCGCCGGCTCATTGTCCTGCGGCCTGCTGGCGTTTACCAGATCGAATGATGGGGCGATGGTGAAACGCCTGCACCTGGGGCGCACGGGCGAATCCGGCATCCTCGCCGCACGCCTTGCCGCAGCCGGTTATACAGGGCCGGAAAACGTGCTGGAAGGAAAATTCGGTTTTCTGGAAACCTACTGCCAAAATGGCGATGCCAAACTCCTGACCGCGAATCTGAAACAGGATTGGGAAACCCGGCGCATCTGCATAAAACGCTATGCGTGCCACATCTATGCGCAGATACCCGTCCAGTCGCTGCGTGAACTGATGGCGGAACACGTATTTTCAGGCATGGATGTAGCCGAAATCCTGGTCGAAGGCGGTGAAAAACTCCTCACCCATCACAATATAGTCGAACCGGGCGACATCATGAAAGCGCAATACAGCGTTCCGTTCTGTGTCGCGCTTGCTTTGTTCCGCGACCCCGATGACCCGAGATCATTCAACGCGGACGCGCTTGAGGATGCCGCCATACGTTCTGCCAGCCGCAGCGTCACGCTGCGCGCACGTTCGCAGGAAGGCCGCACCGCGTGGGGTGCCGGCATCACGGTAAAACTTCGCGATGGCCGCGTAGTCACGCGCAACAGCGATTCCTATAAGGGGATGCCGGACAACCCGTTCAGCCGCGTCGAGTTGCGCCGTAAGTTCATGGTGCTGGCCTCGGGCATGGGCGCCGCTGCCGCGGCGACGCTGTTCGAGAAACTGGACCGCCTCGACATACAACCGGATTGTTCGCTGCACGCGATCTGAAACCGGCCACCCCGGAGGAAACCACATGCCGCATCGGAATTTTGTTTTGACCGCGTCTCTGACCTGCGCTTCCGCGCTCATGTGCGGTGCCGCGTCGAGTCAGAATTATCCGATCAAGACGATACGGTTCATGGTCAGCTCTCCCAGCAGCGCCAGCGATATTTCGGCGCGCATACTCGCGCAAGGCATGGCGCCCAACCTGGGCCAGCCTGTGGTCGTGGAAAATCGCCCGGGCATACTGGCGGTGGAAACCACGGTCAAAGCGCCGCCCGATGGCTACACCTTGTTGCTCTACGGTAGCCTGGTGTGGTTGCTGCCGTATATGCGCGACATCGTGCCCTGGGACCCCATCCGGGACTTTGTTCCGGTGTCATTGACATCGACCGCACCGAATCTTGTGGTGGTGCATCCGTCCTTGCCGGTGAAGTCCATTAAGGATCTCGTTTTGCTGGCCAAAGCCAGGCCGGGACAACTCAACTATTCGTTGGGCTCAAGAGGCGCGGCCACGCATCTGGCGGTCGAATTGTTCAAGTCCATGGCGGGCGTCAACATTGTCGGCATACCCTACAAAGGCAACGTGCCCGGACTCAACGCCCTCTTGTCCGGTGAAGTACAGGTGCTGTTCCCCACCTCAGGATCCGGCGGCCCTTACGTCAAGTCGGGAAGACTGCGCGCACTGGCGGTAACCAGTTCGGGACCATCAGCGCTGTTTCCCGGCCTGCCTACCGTCGCCGCCGGTGGCTTGCCCGGTTACGAATCGGTGACGTTATTGGGCGTCATGGTGCGCGCCACCACGTCGGAGGCGATCATCAAGACGTTGAACCAGGAGGTTGTGCGCATCATCAGCAGACCCGATGTCAGAGAGAAGTTTTTCAACACCGGCGCGGAGTCCGTCGGCAGTACGCCGGAGGAGTTCGCCCGACAGATAACATCCGAGATGGCCCTGCTGGGAAAAGTCATCAAGGATGTCGGCATACGCGCGGACGAGTAAGCACGGTCAAATCACGCCTTTCCGATGCCGGTCGTATCCGGTCAAGCTCGCACCTCCTTTTCCCAACGCCTCCGTTCCAATACGAAAACAATACAGCCCATGTCACAACAATCTTCAGATAACCGGTATACACGCGGCATTGCGGAATTTGTCTCCGGGCTCACATACGATGCCATTCCGTCCGAGGTCAAACAGCGCGTCAAGCTGCTGATACTCGATTCGCTGGGCTGTGCCATTTATGGTTCGCGGCTGGAATGGAGCCGCATACTGCACGGTGTATTGGGGAAAATAGACAGCAGCCAGGCGTGCGGCGTATGGGGAACCAGCCTAAAACTGTCGGCACCGCATGCCGCGCTCGCAAACGGCACGCAGGTGCAGGGATTCGAACTCGATGACGGTCACCTGAGGGCCCATATACACGTAGGTTCCGTGGTGCTGCCGGCGTTGATCGCGATCGCCGAATTGCGGCCGGGCATGAACGGCAAGGCGTTTTTGACCGCCGCGATTGCCGGATATGAGGTCGGGCCGCGCGTTGGATTGTGCATGAACCCCGAGCACATCGCACAAGGCTGGCATTCCTCGGCGACCGTCGGCGTATTCGGCGCCGCCGGCGCGGCGGCGCGTGGACTCGGGCTGGACGCAGACAAGACCGTGCATGCGCTGGGCATAGCAGGCACACAGGCCGCGGGACTGATGGCCGTGCAATACGGCGCCATGGTCAAACGCTTGCATGCGGGGCGATCGTCGCAAAGCGGCCTCTACGGTGCGTTGCTCGCGGAACAGGGGTTTACCGGCATCGTCAATGTATTCGAGAGCGAATACGGCGGCTTCTGCACCACGTTCTCGCGCTCGCAGGACCGCTTCCGCATGGCGGAACTCACCGCCGGCTTCGGTTCGGCATGGGAAACCATGAACGTCTCGCTGAAGTTCTATTCCTGCGTATTCAGCAACCACAATGCGCTCGATGCGCTGCGTGCCATGCAGGCCGAGCGGCCGTTTGCCCCGGCCGACGTCGAAAAAATAGTCGTGCATGGTGCACAGGTCACGGTTGACCACGTGGGCTGGAAATACAAACCGCAAGGCATGACCGCGGCACAGCTCAATCTGCCGTTCTGCATCGCCACGCTGCTGATCGAAGGCGACGTGTTCGTGGACCAGTTTCCCGAAGAGGCCATTTCTGATCCCCGGCGCATGGCGCTGGCCGACAAGGTGGAGGTAGTCAACGATCCTGAAATCACCGCGCTCGGCGGCAAACATCGCTTCAAGCTGCGCGTCGAGGTACACCTGAAGGATGGCACCCGGATGGAGCGCACGGTGGCGACATCGCGCGGCAGCGAACAGAATTTCGCGTCCGAACAGAAAGTCGTCGACAAGTTCGAGAAACTATCACGCAACGTCCTGTCCACGACGCAAATGCGTGAATTGCGCGACGCGGTGCTGGGTCTGGAAAAACTGAGCGATGCAGCCGAGCTTGCGCGTCTGCTGCAGCCCAGTTAGCGCCACATCGGCATATTACCGTTTGCAGAAAACCCGGGGGCAATGGCTTACGTAACCAGGATCACTGGTTCCAGAGCTGCCAGAACGTCCACCAGGGTTTATCCAGCCCCTTGCCGGTCAGGTATTTGCTGTTGGGAAAATTGGTCTTCATGACCCGTTCCGCGTCATTGCGCAAGTCCGTCATGCCGAGCTTGTCGTAAGCGTTGACCATAATCAGCAATCCTTCCTCGTTGGAAAGCGCCTGCGGATAGTTCTTCAGCGCGAACTGCACGCGGTTGGCGGCCGCCACAAACGCGCCGCGCCTCATATAGTATTTCGCAACGTGTATTTCATGGGATGCCAGCGAACTGACCAGATACGTCATGCGCTGGATGGAGTCCTTGGCATACTTGCTGTCGGGAAAGCGCGTCGTCAGATCCTTGAATGCCTCGAATGCGTCGCGCGCCGCCTTGGGGTCGCGCTCGGTCATGTCCTGTCCGGTATACGATCCCAGAAATCCAAGATCGTCGTTGAAATTGACGAGGCCTTTCAAGTAGTAGGCGTAATCGACGTTTGCATGGTTGGGATGCAGTTTGATGAAGCGCTCGACGGCGGCAATCGCCGACGCCGGCTCCTTGTATTTGAAATGCGCATAGGCGACCTCCAGTTGCGCCTGCTGCGCGTAACGTCCATAGGGGAAACGGGATTCGAGTTTCTCGTAGAACTTGATTGCTTTTTCATAGTCGCCGCTGTCCAGCCTGCTCTTCGCCTCCGAATAGAGCTTGGCGACGCTCCAGTCCTTGGTCTCGTCGGCAGGATCGAGGGCCGAGCAGGAGCACAGGCAAAAAACCAGAAATATGGCTACACTTGAACGCATAATGATGATCCCCACGTCAAAACCGGAAAATTATAGCCCAACCGGGCAACAGCCTGTCGAACTGACTGCGCCGTTAGAATATGCCGGACATCGCTTAGACCAGGTATTGGCGGGTTTGTTGCCGAAATATTCTCGCAGCCGTCTGACGCAATGGATACGCTCCGGCCGAGTACAGCTCGACGGCGCTACCGTCCTTCCAAAAACCAAGGTTTGGGGCGGCGAAAAGATCGTGCTGTCGCCCACACCGGATCCAGCGGCGGTTGCAGCGGCCCCGGAAAACATTGCGCTCGACATTGTCCATGAGGATGCCGCCATCCTGGTGATTGCCAAACCGGCTGGCCTGGTGGTGCACCCGGGCAGCGGCAACTGGAGCGGCACCATGCTCAATGCGCTGCTGGCGCATGCGCCGCACCTTGCCGGTATACCGCGCGCTGGCATCGTGCATCGACTCGACAAGGACACGAGCGGACTGCTGGTGGTTGCCAAAACACTCGAAGCGCAAACCAGTCTAGTCAGGCAATTGCAGGCGCGCACGGTCAAACGCGAATATCTTGCACTCGCGCACGGTAACGTCACGCACAACGGCACGGTGGATGCGCCTGTCGGCCGCCATCCGGTGCAGCGCACGCACATGGCCGTGACCGCGCATGGCAAACCCGCCGTGACGCACTTCGAAGTCCTGGAACGGTATCCCAACGCAAGCTTGCTGCGCTGCCGCTTGGAAACGGGCCGCACGCATCAGATACGCGTGCACCTGACGTCTCTGGGGCATCCGCTGGTGGGCGATCCCGTTTACGGCAAGCATAGACGTAGTGCAAACGAAGCGATTTCACGGTTTCCACGCCAGGCGTTGCACGCCGAACGACTCGAATTCCTACACCCAGAGAACGGCAGCCCGGTGCAATGGGAACAACCGCTCCCGTCCGACTTTCGGGATTTGCTCGCAACGTTGCGGACCACCGTATGAATGCCCCTCACAACTGGATAGTACCCGACTGGCCCGCGCCGGCGCGGGTGCGCAGCCTGATTACCACGCGCAACGGGGGCGTGAGCAGCGGCCCTTACGCAAGCTTCAATCTCGGACTGCATTGCGGTGATGGTGAATCCAACGTCCTCGCCAATCGCATGCAACTGAGACAGTGGCTGCCGCAGGAACCGCGCTGGCTGCGCCAGGTGCATGGCACTCGAACGGTGTCGGCCGACGATCTGGCACTCCCTCCCGAGGCCGATGCGAGCACTGCCAGAAAACTTGGCACGGTATGCGCCGTCATGGTTGCCGACTGCATGCCGATCCTCATGTGCGACATGGCCGGTAGCGTGGTCGGCGTTGCGCACGCGGGATGGCGCGGCCTGAGTTCAGGTGTCGTCGAAAACGCCGTCAGGGACATGGGGGCACTCGGCGATCAGATCCTGGCCTACCTCGGTCCGGCCATAGGGCCGCGCGCATTCGAGGTCGGCGATGACGTGCGCGCGGCGTTCCTGGCGCATGACCGCGAAGCTGCGCACGGCTTTACATTAACCAGTAAAAACAAATGGTTAGCTGACCTGCACGTGCTGGCGCGTCAACGCCTCGCGCACTGCGGCGTGCATCGCGTTTACGGAACCACGATGTGCACGTACAACGACCCGGCGCGCTTTTATTCCTACCGCAGGGATGGCACGACAGGACGCATGGCGGCACTCATCTGGATGGAATCCGACACCCGTTGATCCCACGCCGTCATGCAAGGCGCAACAGTGATTACGCTGCTACATTCTCCAGTTCAGCCACTCGCACACAGCCTTGCCCATGATCCACTCTTGGTCGTCGGCCGTAAGCCACGGAAGCTCTTCCGTAAACAGCGTCAGCGCCTGACGCGGAGTACAGGGCATTCTTGTCTGATCCGTGCCCCAAAACATGCGCTTGGGACCGAACGCATCGTAGACCTGCCTGATATACGAATGGATGCGCTTGAATGGGTATACATCATTCGTGTAGCTCGGCAGCGATGACGCCTTGACCGCAATATTGGGACGCCGCGCCAGCGCCAGCACTTTATCCAAGTCCCGGAACGCCTGCTCGTCCTTGGCTCCCATATAGAGCAACAGGTGATCCATCACGAGTTTCAATTTCGGGTGACGTTCCGCGATCTTGTCGATCAGAGGTATCTGTTCGGGATCTATCATCACCATGATGGGCACGCCGGCTTTTTCTGCTTCGGCCCATAACCAGTCCACCCGGCCCTGCACCAACAGCTCGCGAAAATGGCCGCGCCTGAGCGCAACCCGTATCCCGAGCATGCCCGGCTGCTTGCGCCAATTTGCGATCAACCCCGGCGATTCAGGCGCCTGCAGATCAAGCACGCCCATAATGGCGAGCCGATCCGGATAGAGACGCACGGCTTCCAGCGCCAGATCGTTGCGATCACCCTCCCAGCTCGGCGGCACGATGATGGTGCGATCTATGCCCGCAGCATTCATCTCGCGCAGCAAATCGTCGCGGGTAAAGGGTATCGGCCTGTGCGGCTCGTGCCGCGCCGGCCATGGCCGTTCGGGCGTGCTGGCGGCCCAGATGTGTGTTTGCGCGTCGACGATAAGCATGGTGACCTCCGTTTATTGGTGTGAAACAGGAATATGGACTCCCCTGACCCGCGGGAATACAACATCGATTGAATGCTCGAAATGTTATTTCATTTCCGCCTGCGCGTCCACGCAGCGCAGGATGCGATTCAAAGTGATGTTCAAAGCATGGCAATGCTACCACTCCCTCCCTTGCGCGCAAGTCTGCCCCCCGTCCGGGGGTCTGCGTCGACGCGGGGGTTGGGGAGGGGGTAACACTGGCCACTAGGCTTGCCCCCACCCCCCCTAACGTGTACGGCACATCGCCCCCGCCGAATACGCCGAATACGGGGGCTAGACTCCTGGACGTGCCGAGCTGCTTCTTGAACCCGCGGCGACCTTCCAACGGCTCATCCGGCCCCGTCATGCCGCGCCGCGCCAGCAGCGCGGCAAACACGCCGTTGCGCGCGCCATTCGGAGACGCGCAGCCCTTCCACATCGACAGCTCGCCGGTACGCATCTGGTCCATCTCGGCATTGGGAACAACGGCCAGAGCCAGCGCATGCGCCATCTGTTCCCGGTTCAGGTTCAGGACGTAGCCGGCACCGACCGCCGAACCGAGTGCGACATAACTGACGTGATCCCAGCCGTTGTTGCGCACCTGTCGACATGCCGCGCCCACGCGATCCTGCATCTCGTATGCAATGACGATGCCGGCCATGGTTCTGCGCAGATCGGCGCCTGCATATTCGGCGGCAGCCAATACCGCCGGTACGTTGTCGCTGGGATGACCGGCGTTAACCCCGTGCGTGTCGTTGAAGTCCAGATAACAAACCATTACGCCATTGGCAAAAGCCGCCAGCTCGGGCGAACTCTTATGTTGCGTGCCCAATATCATCGCGCCGGGCGTCGCGGCTACGTCCAACGCATGCTCGCGCGCGATCCTGTCCGGATCCAGTTCGTAACAGCGCATGGCGCATCCCAACGCGTCTATGACATGGCGTTTGAGGTGGCGCACTACACCCTTCGACAGGCTATCGGGCGTCATTGAGACACAATAACGACTCAGAAAATCCAGCATCCGATCCATTGCTCGATTATAACGGCGGCACCGTGCGCGATCCTCACACCGACGACGCGGGAAGCGCGAGGGGGTTGACATCCCGGCACGTGCCACGCAGAATCGTTCAAACTTCCCGATTTCTGGCTGATCGATGCCCATGAACCAGCCAGCCCCGTCGATTGAGACAGTATTTGAGAATCTCAGCGAGACCAACCACAAATTCATTGCGGATCTGATGAGCACGCTTGCTGTAAATCAACAATGGAATAGCACCGAAATGTTCGGGACACTGATTGCAGGGCTTGCGAAAAACAGCGATCGCTGGATCGCCATCCAGAAGCAATATCAACACCACCACATGGAACTCTGGTCGGCGATGGTACAGGGCGGACCGGCGGCCCCGCCTGCGGCCCTGGTCGAGGCCGACGTCGTGGACCGCAGATTCAAGGCGCCCGAATGGCAACAGTTGCCCTACTTCTCATATCTGAAGCAGGCCTATCTGCTCAAATCGCGCTGGATGGCAGAACTGGTGGAGGCAGCCGATATCGACGAGCGCAGCCGGCACAAACTGCGATTTTTCACCGGCCAGATAATGGATGCCGCCGCGCCCTCCAACTTCGCCGCAACCAATCCGGAAGCGCTGAAGCTCGCCTCCACCAGTGACGGCACCAGCCTCGCGCACGGACTCGAAAACCTGTGTGCGGACGTAAAAAAGCACCGCATCACGATGACCGACGAAGCCGCGTTCGAAGTCGCGCGCAATATCGCAATCACACCCGGCGCCGTGGTATTCGAAAATGAACTGATGCAGTTGATTCAATACGCGCCCGCCACCGATACCGTCTATCAGCGCCCGCTGCTGATGGTGCCGCCGTTCATCAACAAGTTCTACGTGCTCGATCTGCAACCCGATAATTCGCTGGCGCGATACGCGGTCGCGCAAGGACACACGGTCTTCATGGTGTCGTGGCGCAACGTCAGCGCGGACATGGGGCATATGACATGGGATGATTACGTGTCGTCGGGGGTCATCAAAGCCATCGATGTCGCACGCAAAATCTGCGCTGTCAGGCAGATCAACACGCTGGGCTTCTGCGTGGGCGGAACGCTGCTCGCTTGCGCGCTAGCGGTTCTGCGCGGCCAACGCCACAGCGACGCGGCCAGCGTTACCCTGCTTGCGAGCATGCTTGATTTCAGCGACACCGGGGATCTGTCGTTGTTTGTCGACGAAGCCTTCGTCAAGCAGCGTGAACAGGAGTTCGCACACGGCGGCGTCATGCTCGGCAGGCAGCTCGCGCTGACCTTTTCATTTTTGCGCGCCAACGATCTGGTCTGGTATTACGTCGTCAACAACTACCTCAAAGGCCGCAAACCCAACGCATTCGACCTGCTGCACTGGAACAGCGACAGCACCAACTTGCCCGGCACGATGTTTGCGTACTATATCCGCAACATGTACCTGGAAAATAATCTACGCATTCCCGGCAAGCTCACCATGTGCGGTGTATCGGTCGATCTGTCGAAAATCAACGCGCCGGCATATGTCCTGGCCTCGCGCGAAGACCATATCGTGCCGTGGAAAACAGCCTTTCAGAGCACGCAGTTGCTGGACGGGAAAACCGAGTTCGTGCTCGCGGCCAGCGGGCACGTTGCGGGCGTCATCAATCCCGCCTCGTCGAACAAGCGTCACTACAGCACCAACCCCGATCTTCCGGTGGACGCGGATGCCTGGCTCGCCGGTGCGCACCAACACACCGGAAGCTGGTGGGATCACTGGAGCCGCTGGCTGGCCAAGCGCGGCGGCAAGCGCGTGGCGGCGCGCAAACAACCCGGAAATGCACAGTATCGAAGCATAGAGCCGGCACCCGGCCGATACGTAAAACAGGCGTGCGATTGAGTCTATCGTTCGGCCGGCGCCGTGATAGTTTTTACTTAACATATCAGAACAGGAGCAGAAAATGACCAAGCGCGTAGCGGTTGTGACAGGCGGCATGGGCGGCCTCGGTGAAGCGATTTGCATCAAGCTTCACGACATGGGTTATACGGTGGTTACCACCCATACGCCTGAAAATCCCAAGGTCAAGGACTGGCTTGCGGATATGCGCAAACACGCCTACAAGTTTCACGCCGTCCCGGTCAACGTGGCGGATTTCGATTCCTGCGCCGTGGCGGTCACGCAGATAGCATCCGAAATCGGGCCGATCGATGTGCTGGTCAACAACGCCGGCATCACGCGCGACATGACCTTCAGAAAAATGGGCAAGCCCGACTGGGACGCGGTGATGCACACCAATCTCGACAGTATTTTCAACATGACCAAGCCGGTATGCGACGGCATGGTGGAACGTGGCTGGGGCCGCATCATCAATGTGTCGTCGGTCAACGGACAAAAAGGCGCGTTCGGGCAAACCAACTATTCGGCCGCCAAAGCCGGCATGCACGGATTTACCAAATCGCTGGCACTGGAAGTTGCGCGCAAAGGCGTCACGGTCAACACGATTTCACCGGGCTACATCGGCACCAAGATGGTGCGGGCCATTCCGAGTGAGGTTCTCGACACCAAGATCATCCCGCAAATTCCGGTCGGCCGCCTCGGCAAACCGGAGGAAGTCGCCGGACTCGTCGCCTATCTGTGCTCCGATGAAGCGGCGTTCGTCACCGGTGCGAATATCGCCATCAATGGCGGTCAACACATGCAATAACAAACGGCTTGCGCGTTGCGTCCGGGTGCAGCATTATGTCGCTGCGCCGCAACAACCTGCTCCAGGTTAGGTCAACGGACCACCGATGGGCGCCCGAATGCTGCAGCACGGCGCGCATCTCAAGGACTTTTGGGATAATGCCACTAACACCAACGCACACCAACAAGGTGGTTTATGAGTGATGACGTCCGCATCATCAAGAAGTATCCGAATCGCCGACTGTACGACACCACGACCAGCAATTACATCACGCTCGAAGACGTGAAGAAGTTGGTGCTCGACAATGTCGCATTCAAGGTCGAAGATGCCAAAACCAAGGAGGATCTGACGCGCAACATCCTGCTGCAGATCATACTCGAGGCGGAGGCCGGGCAAGGCTCACCAATGTTCTCCAGCGATGTACTGGCGAAAATCATCCGTTTTTACGGCCATGCGATGCAGGGCATGATGGGCAATTATCTCGAAAAGAACGTGCAGACTTTCGTCGACATACAGAAAAAGTTGCAGGAACAGTCAGGCAGCATGTTAGGTGGCGCGCCGCCGCTGAATGCCGACGCATGGAGTGAGTTCATCAAGATGCAGGGGCCGGCGATACAAAGCATGATGGGCAGTTATCTGGAACAGAGCGCGAGTGCCTTTCTGGAGACGCAACAGCAGATGCAGAAACAGACGCGCAGCATGTTCGGCAACTTCCCGTTCTCCAATTTCGCCGCCGGCCAAAATCCATTTCCCCCTTCCAGTGCAGGCGATACAGGCACTGCGTCGCCGAAGAAAGACGACGGCAGTAAAAAAGATGGCGCCTGAACGGGCGCGCCCCAAATCCACGGCAGCACCCAAGGTCGGGTTTGTCTCGCTCGGCTGCCCCAAGGCGTTGGTTGATTCCGAGCGCATACTGACGCAACTGCGCGCGGAAGGCTATGCGGTCTCTGCCACCTATAAAGATGCCGACCTGGTGGTCGTCAACACCTGCGGCTTCATAGACGCCGCGGTGACCGAGTCGCTCGACGCCATCGGTGAAGCGCTGGCAGAGAACGGCAAAGTCATCGTCACCGGCTGCCTGGGCGCCAAAGGCAATATCGTCAGGGAAACGCATCCGCGCGTGCTGGCGGTAACCGGTCCCCACGCCACCGATGAAGTGATGGCGGCCGTGCACCAGCACCTGCCGCAGTCGCACGATCCGCATATCGACCTGATACCGCCGCAGGGCATCAAACTGACGCCCCGGCACTACGCGTATCTCAAAATCGCCGAAGGATGCAATCATCGCTGCACGTTCTGCATTATTCCATCGATGCGCGGCGACCTGGTGAGCCGGCCGGTCGGCGACGTCATGCAGGAAGCGGAAAATCTGGTCAAAGCCGGCGTCCGGGAGTTGCTGGTGATCTCGCAGGACACCAGCGCCTATGGTGTTGATATCAAGTACCGCACTGGATTCTGGAACGGGCGGCCGCTGAAAACGCGCATGACCGAACTTGCGGTTGCCTTGGGCAGCCTAGGCGGCAGCGCACCGTTATGGGTGCGCCTGCATTACGTGTACCCCTATCCGCACGTCGACGAAGTCATCCCGCTGATGGCGGACGGAAAAATACTGCCCTACCTCGACGTACCGTTTCAACATGCAAGCCCGCGCATCCTGAAAGCAATGAAGCGCCCGGCGAATTCCGAGAACAATCTCGGGCGCATACAACGCTGGCGGCAGATCTGCCCCGAACTTACCGTGCGCAGCACCTTCATCGTCGGCTTTCCCGGCGAAACCGATGCGGAATTCGAGCAACTGCTGGATTTTCTCGAGGAAGCGCAGCTCGACCGCGTCGGCTGCTTTACCTATTCTCCGGTCGACGGCGCGAAGGCCAATGAACTCGCGGAGCAGGTGCCGGCAGCGCTCAAGGAAGAACGCAAGGCGCGCTTCATGGAAACTCAGCAACGTATCAGCACCGCGCGCCTGAAACAGAAAGTCGGCCAGACTCTGACAGTGCTCGTGGACACATACACAACCAAAGGCGCGATAGGCCGCAGTACCGCCGACGCACCGGAAATCGACGGCGTGGTACACATCAAGCCGTCGCGCAGCCTCAAGGCCGGCGAGTTTGCCCGGGTAAAAATCACAGCGTCCGACACACACGACCTGCGAGGTGTGGTGGCCTGATGTGGCAGCGCCTCAAACGCTGTGCAAAAGCGCTGAAAAATGATGGGCTTACGCTGTGGTTTGCGTGCCGGCATCCGGACATGCCGCTCATTCCGAAAATGCTTGCGCTGCTGGTGGTTGCCTATTTCCTGAGTCCGATCGACTTGATACCGGATTTCATCCCGGTTATTGGATATCTCGACGAGCTCATCCTGTTGCCTGCAGCGATATATTTCATACTCAAACTCGTCCCTGCATCCGTGCTCCCATCATGCCGCAGTCAGGCTGCGGAATGGATAGCAACACACCGGGCTACGCCTCGCAGCGCCGCGGGCGCGGTGATCATCTTGCTGCTGTGGATGGTGTTGTTCGCCGCGCTGTGGAAATATTTCGGCGACGACGTGATGAAGTTTTTCGGCGGCCAATGACCGTTCCCTGCTTCACCTATCTACAGCCCTGCAAAGCACCAGTAGGGCGGATCAATCCCGTAGGGTGGATAAGCGCAGCGCAATCCGCCAGACACAAATTGTAATCCACCGTCGATCATACGGTGGAAGGCGCTACGCTTTTCCACCCTACGATTTCTACGACTTCTCGAAAAACTTTATTACGTTTGCGATATCGCGTGTGCCCTTCATAGCCGGCATGCTTTGCAATATCCGGCGCCCGTAACCCTTGCTGAACAGCCGCGGATCACACAGCATCAGCACCCCGCGATCCGTTTCGTCGCGGATCAGGCGGCCCGCGCCTTGCTTGAGCGTGATCACCGCCTGCGGCAGCTGAAAGTCAACGAAAGCATTACCGCCATCGCGTTTTATGCGTTCGATGCGAGCCGACAGCAGAGGATCATCGGGTGGCGCAAACGGCAGTTTATCGATCACCACCAGCGACAACGCTTCGCCACGCACGTCCACCCCTTCCCAAAACGACTGGCTGCCGACCAGAATCGCGTTGCCCAGTCGCCGGAAGCGCTCCAGCAATTCGGTACGCGAGCCTTCACCCTGCATCAACACCGGATAGTCGAGCTTGCGGCGCGCCAGCGCCTCCTTGAGCAATTCGCAGCCCTCGCGCATCGCGCGCAAACTGGTAAAGAGCAGAAATGCACGGCCGCGACTCGCCTCGACGGCCGGCAAGGCGGCGGCGATGACCGCCGGCGTGTAATCCGGCGTGTTCGGTTCAGGCATGCCCTTGGGCACATACAGCAATGAATTGGCGGCGAAATCGAATGGACTTTCCCACGATTGCGCCTGCGCCTCGGCAAGCCCCATCTGCCCGCAGTAATGGCTGAAATCGCCGCCCACCGACAAGGTCGCGGAGGTAAATATCCACGACCGCGCATGGCCATTGATCTGCGCCTGAAATATCTCCGCGATCGACAGCGGCGTCGCATTCAGATGCAGCGCATGATTGAACAACTCGACCCAGCGCACAAATTCCGGGGCATCATGATTGCGCCAGCGCTTGAGCTGCTCGACCAGCAGTTGCGCGCGCTGCGAGCATTTTTCCAGCCCCTCGCTACGCTCAGCCTGCGTCCGCAGCACCGCCTCCAGTGCCATTAGTTTCTCCAGCACTACTTTAATCGCCGGTTCGAACTCGCGGTTGCGCTGTACGGCCTGATACGGAAAGCGCCCGACATCTTCCTTGAATACGAGCCGCAGATCGCGCGCCGCCTTGTCGAGTTCATGGGCCGCATCCGGCAAAGGTGCGTAATCATTGGCGGCGGCAACACCTTCCAGACGGGAATCGCGTGCCAGTTCAATCAGCTGCGCGGTCGATACCGTGTGCCCGAAAAACAGGCTCGCGGTATCCGGCAACTGATGCGCCTCATCGAATATAACGGTATTGGCGGCGGGCAACAGCTCCGATACGCCCTCGTCGCGCAGCGCCACGTCGGCGAAAAACAAGTGGTGATTGACCACCACCACGTCCGCCGCCAGCGCCTGCTTGCGCGCCTCCATGACAAAACACTTAGAGTAATGCGGGCACTCCGAACCCAGGCAGTTCTCTCGGGTCGAGGTTACATAGGACCAGATGGCCGCGTTTTCCGGCACTGCGGGCAGATCGCTCTTGTCGCCGCTGCCGCTGTTCTTCGCAAAGTTCGAGATCAGCGGCAGATAACGCGCATCCTCGCGTGTCGGAAAACGGCCTTCATTTTTTGCACGATCAAGGTAGTAATGGCAGACGTAATTCGCCCGACCCTTGAGCAACGCCACCGTCACCGGCACCTTCAACGCCGCGCGCACCATCTGGATATCGCGGTCGAACAATTGATCCTGCAGCGTCTTGGTGCCAGTCGAGATGATGACCTTGCCGCCGGACAATAATGCCGGCACGAGGTAAGCGAAGGTCTTGCCGGTGCCGGTCCCCGCCTCGGCAATCAGCACGGCGTTATTCTTGATCGCCTTGGCAACCGCGGACGCCATTTCGATCTGGCCCTCGCGCACGCGGAATCCGGAAACGGACTGCGCCAGCGGGCCTTGGTCGGAAAATAGGTTGGCGATGTCCTGCATCAATGATGATCCGTAGGTCGGCAAGCCCTTGCCGACAACCGGCTACACAGATCCATTTTCGTAGGACGGAAAAGCGCAGCGCCTTCCGCCAACAGTCTTCTCAATGCGCATCAAGCGGACTTTTTACGCCCCGCCCGCCCTTATTCAGCACGTGTGTATAAATCATCGTAGTCGAAACATCCGAGTGGCCCAGCAATTCCTGCACCGTGCGAATATCGTAACCATTGCCCAGCATATGGGTCGAGAAACTATGGCGCAGCGTATGCGGCGTCGAGGGCTTGTGGATACCGGCATGCAACGCCGCCTGCTTGACTGCGCGCTGCAATCCCTTCTCGTCCAGATGCTGACGTCGGACGACGCCCGAGCGCGGGTCCGTAGAAAGCTTGTGAGACGGAAACACGTACTGCCAGGCCCACTCACGCGGCGCATTTTGGTACTTGCGTTCCAGCGCGAATGGCAGGTAAACGTCTCCACGCCCAACCGCCAGTTCTTCCTCGTGCAGCACCTTGACTTTGCGCAGGTGGCGCTGCAATGGTTCGACGATAGACTCCGGCAACACAGTGACGCGATCCTTGGCCCCCTTGCCGTCACGCACCAGAATCTCCCGTCGTTCAAATTCAATATCATTGACGCACAGGCGCAGTGCCTCGAGCAGGCGCAATCCGGAGCCATACTGCAAACCGCCAAGCAACGCATGAACGCCTTTCAACGACGCCAGCAGCGGACTCGTTTCAGTCCGGGTCAATACCACCGCCAGGCGCTGCCGTTGCTTGGCAGCGACCACCTTCCCGAGCCACGCCAATTCAGTATCCAGTACTTCGCGATACAAGAACAAGATGGCGCTCTTGGCCTGATTCTGAGTCGAGGCACTAACCTGGCCCCGCACCGCCAGATCGGTCAAAAAAGCCTCTACTTCCGGGGCGCCCAAACCAGATGGATGCTGCTTGCCATGAAAAAGAATGAAGCGTTTAATCCAGTCTGCATAAGCATCCTCGGTACGGCGGCTGTAATGCAAAGCGCGTATCTTGTGTCTTACTTGATCGAGGAGCTTGGGCGGCTGGTCCATGGCAAAACGTTAGGTGGACTAAAATTAACAAGTGTATATAAATCAATGCATTACGCAAACATCGTCAATTTTATACACCACCCTGTCGGAAATCAATTTATTTTTAGGGTGGGGACTTTAAGTTGGACCAGCCCTGCTGCGCAGGGGGACGTAATCGAAATGCTGAGTGCTGCGTTAAGGCGAAATGGAATGCACACTGGACTCGATATTTCGCCGCTACTTTCCGGACTACGCACAGCGCCATAAACAGCCGTTGTCCATGCACCGCGCGGCGTACTGGCTTTCCCACTGCCGCACACGGGATCTCGGCGGACACATCGATCGCTGCCCTGAAGGGCATGTTGAACACGCGAGCTACAACTCCTGTCATCAACGCTACTGCCCGCAGTGCCAGGCACTCGCCACCGAACGCTGGTTGCAGGCGCAGAAATCACGTTTACTCGCCTGCGCACACCCCCCTCTGAACTTCACCATTCCGCACGAATTCAACCCGCTGTGGATGTTCAACCGCGCTGCGATGGCGCGGTTGTTGTTCGCGGCGGTTCGCGACACGCTCAGCGAACTGCTGGCGGATCCGAAGTACCTCGGCGCGACACCGGCGTTCCTGCTGGCCCTGCACACGTGGGGGCGCTCGCTGGTCCTGCACCCGCATATTCATGCACTGGTGGCCGACGACGGACTCGATGCGGCAGGCCGGTGGGTTCTTCCCAGACGCAGCCACTTTCTTCCCGCGCGCGTGGTCATGCTGCTTTTTCGCGGCAAATTCATTGCCGCGGTCAGAAATGCAATTGAATCTTCACAACTGCGCGTACCGCCGAACCGCGGCCAGACTCGTTACACCACGCTACTGAACAAACTGGCCCGCGTGAAATGGAATGTGCGTCTGTGCACCCGCTATGCGCACGGCGCCGCGGTCACCGCTTATCTGGCGCGCTACGCGCGCGGTGGCGCCCTCAAGAACTCGCAAATCGTGAGCGCGGATTCCAAGCAGATTATCTTCCGCTATCGCCCGCACCGTGATGAAGCCGACACGAGCGCCATCGGCCGAGCCGGCGAGCGCGGCGGCCGCGCGCAGGCAAACCCAGGTGCGTGAATATCTTGACAATCACCGCCGGCTCTTCGATGGCGGCGATGATCTTGAGCTTGCCACCACACACGCAGCGCCCAACATCAAGGTCGAAAACGCGCCAGCGCAACCGCGACCAACTCAACCGCGCCGGCGCGCCGTGCGCGTGTTCGTCTGCGGGCTCGCTAGTATTCTCCGGTGGACCCGCCACGATCGCGGCACGCAGCCCGGCATTGGGTGCCAGCACAGCGTGAAAACGGAGCAGATGCAGGCGCGGTCGCGGCACCAAGGCGGCTAAGCACTGCATGAATTCCAGTGGCGACATCTTGATGTGCGTGGTGCCGTCGCGCCAGGCGCTCTTCAGTTGCAGCACGACATCGCCGGCGCCATCGCGCTTGAGTCGTTCATTGCCGATCGCAGGACGCATGATGTAGCGGCATAGGCGTGTAGCCCGGATGCAGCGCAGCGAAATCCGGAATCGTTTTCGGGCATGGCGTCGTAGCAACGATCCCCGATAGCGGTAGGGAAGGACGCTCGTCCTTCCCTACCTCCGAACCGTGCGAGCGGTTTTCCCGCACACGACTCTCCAGTTGAGAGTTTCCTCATCGGGATCGGCTCGCTGCAAGTCAGGCTTCATACAGGGCGAACAGCCCGCCTGCGCGAAGAAGGTATTTCGCCACGCGTCTGACGGTACGTCGAAAACATCTTCCGTCGTCGTGAAAAAGTCTCACAGCGCCTCACACACAGAATTTCGGACACGCCCGCCCCCGCTTGCACCACACGGTCTTTCACCATCGGGATGCCCAGTGGCCGTTGGCCACCGCCTGCTTTGGGAATGTTTACCCGCCGCACCGCTTGCGGTACATAGCTGCCTGTGCGTAGCGCTTGACTCAGTTCAGTCAGATAGCGCAGCTCTCTCCGCTTATCTCGCGTAACCTTCCCGTCATTCCGCCCCCAACCACTTGATGCGCCTGTGCGCCGCTTTTGCCGTTATGCGTAGCGCTCACAGTGATTTCTCAGGCTTCGCCACGCATTCGCAGACTCGCCGCAACACCCCGCCGAATCGGGTTCGTTATCCTACGGACTGACTGTTCGTCTCCAGTTGCTCTCCACCCCGCCTCGCGGCGACGCAGTTACTTTCGACTACAAAGGTCATAACCTCCTTTGACGCGGGCTTTCACCACGCCGATTACGCGCCTTCACGGACGCACGGACGCACGGACGCACGGATGCGCTGCGCTCCTGCCGGGCTACGCCGTGCGCATCGACACACAGGACCGTCGTGTTTGTTTCGTCCCGACCGGCCACCGTTCGCACGCTCAGCACCTTCTGTCCGGCGCGCGGCGCCAGCGCGATGCGATAGACCGAGCCCGGACTCAAGCAGTCCGGTGGAATGATTGTGCCTGGCGAGGAGCCAGGTCACTGGCCCGGCGCAGCCTGCAAGGCCACGAGGCCGCCTGCAATGACGCCAACGGATTATCCGCATCCATGTCGGCTATGTAGGTCATGCCCTCCTCTTCGATGAGATAGCCAAGTCGGGTCAGCATTTTCATCAGGCGCGTGATGATCCTGGCGAGCAAGCCCGCCCCGGTCTTGGCTTCGACTTGGGCGAGGGCGCGCCGGCCTGGGTGGCAGCGCAAATTGCGTGCGGCAGCCCGCCCGGCACGTGCAGGCCCGAGTGCGCAGCGTGGTTACTTGTCCTGCCAGTTCCACCCGCAGCGTGCCTTCAAGCACCATGAATAACTGCTCGCGGGGACAGCACCGCGGCGACCCCACGGGTGTTGCCGCCAGCCGGATGGCTCAGACCTGCAGCTTCTCGCCTTCAATCGTGGCGGCGGGCGCGGCAAGCATCGTCGCGAGGTCCGCGCGCGGCGTGATCCGTCCGCTCCACACTCCCGTCGCAGTACCCGTCATCCGCGCAGCGTCGTACACGTAGCCCGTGTGGTCGCGGTTCACGCGCGGGCTCTGTGCAAGCGGCAGGCCGTCCGCGCCGATTTTCCATTCGTTGCCGCTGTGCTCACCGAAAGGAGTGGGTATGCAGCTTGGAGCCGGTGCCGCGCGCACTGTGGACGAGGGAAATCTGCAGGGATTTGCCGGCGACAACTGCGCCGATGGAAAGGGATTTGCCGGTGGTGGCGGTCGCGCCCGATAGCAACCGGCGCGGTGTAACCCGCGCGCTTGAAGTTCCGGCCGGCACCTCATCAAGGTTGTCGAAGTCGTAGCGGTAGAGCACGGAGTCGGGGGATTGGCCGGTCGTCATCGGATCTCACAGGAGTGCGCGAGTGCGCGAGTGCGCGAGTGCGCAGGCAGCAGCAGAACTGAAGGCAATGTCAAACTGTGACGCAAATTCTGCATTGGCGGAATGCGAAACCAATTGCGGAACCGAACACGGCGCGGGCCTGTTGCGCG
>CANJQI010000047.1 GCA_947476215.1 Betaproteobacteria bacterium | reverse complement strand
GAAAATCTTGAGGCCTATGTCAGGCAAGCGCCGCGTGTCCTCGATGGCCTGCTGGCATTGGGCGTCAAGCTGCATCTCGCGCTGGGGTTGCCGGACTATTTTTCTCCCGCCGGACCCGGCAGTTGCGCCGATGGCCGGCGCATGGTTGAACCGGATCTCATCAACCGCGCGGTATTGGGGCCGTGGAGGAATGCAATACGCCGCAGCGTACACAATGTCCTGGGGGTCGGCTGGAGCGACAGCGTCGCGTGGGGCGGCTTCGCCAATCGCCGCAACTGGCCGCAAGCCGAAGTAGCTGAGCGCCAGCGCAAAGGCATGCTGGGTTGCGGCGAAGCGCTGATCGCACAACTGATTGCGCCCATGTTGTCGCGCGGCACGGTCATACGCACAAGCGTGCAGACCGCCGGGTTGCTGGTCGAACACGGTCGCGTAGCCGGCGTGAGAATGGCGGATGGCGGCAGCGTGCGCGCGCGGCGTGGCGTCGTGCTCGCAACCGGAGGTTATGAAGGCAGTCCGGAACTCGTGCGTCAGTTCGAGGGATATCCGGACTGGATGAATCCATTCGCGCCGGGCAACACCGGCGACGCTTTGGTCTTCGGAACCGAAATCGGCGCCAGCGTATTTCGCGTTGCCGTCAATAACTCGCTATTCGTCGGCGCGGCGGTGCCGGGGCAACCCGAAGCGTTTTTCTCTGTCGGTCTGCGCGGGTTGCCCATTCCGGGTGCGATCGCGGTCAATAGACGCGGTGAGCGCTTTTGTGACGAAACCCAGTTTCAGGACGTGGTCATGGCGCTGCAACAGTATGACCGCCGCGAGCGCCGGTTCTCGAATCTGCCTGCGTTTATGATATTCGACGACGTGTTCCGCGAACGTTATCCGGTGACCAACGCGCCGCCTGGGCAGCCCGCGCATCCATCGATCATCCGTGGCGACACCTTGTCCGGTCTTGCGCAGAAAATCGGCGTGGACGCTGACGAATTCAATAAAACCATAGCGCGTTTCAACACCGATGCGCGGCTGGGCCAGGACACGGTATTCGGACGCGGCCGTTCGGCATTTTCACGCAACAACGCCGGCGACAAGGAGCTCAAGCTCAATCCGCAACTCGCTCCGCTGGAGAAACCACCGTACTACGCGCTACCGTTGAAGATGGGCGGCGTATGCAGCGCCGGATTGCTCACGGATCCGGTGGCGCGCGTACTCGACGCGCACCATCGTCCCACACCCGGACTCTACGCGTGTGGCAATGCAGCGGCGCCGACGTTCCTCGGCGTGGGCTACCAGGGCGGCGCATCGATAGGCGCCGGCATGGTGTTTGGATATCTGGCGGCGGAACACGCGGCGGGGCGGAGCTAGTCGTATCCGTGGTCGACAACAGGTGGCAGGTTTCGGCGAGGTCAACTCGTTTGCTTTCTGGGCGCGAGTCATGCGGGAAATTGATCCTCCGCAGTAATAAATGCCGGTGTGGTCGACCGGCCGATGTTCGATCACTGTGGCCAATGGGACGTTGCAGAGGTGAGCAGGTGGACGACGCTGCTTGCAAAGAGCTGAATTGGTTGTCCGCATGGTTCGCTCCTGTGCCTTTTCGAACGCGAGTTTCGCGGCGTCAATGGGGTCAATGGGGTCAGGGTCAATGGGGTCAGGGTCAATGGGGTCACAGGGTCAATGGGGTCAGGTCTAGACTTGTAGCCAATATGGTGCTATAGTGCTGTCACCCTGTCTCATGTCTCGTCCCATCTGCATCGAGTTTTCCAACGCGTTGTATCACGTTACGTCGCGCGGTGATCGGTGATCGGCGGGAGGTCATCTTCAATGACGACGACGACCGTCAAGCGTTCTTAAAGTGGCGTGATAGTCAAGGCGGCCTCAAACATCACCGGCCAGAAATACTTGTACCGGCTGCGACTGTGGAGGTTAATCGCTATCCGCGCGCGGCGCACGAATCGTGGTGGTACGCATTGCCTCCTGATGTCTTCCCATGGTACGAAGTATGTGGGGCTTGTCGACAATCGCCTTTCCGAGTTCTTCGAGTATGTCGTTGCCGAACTCGTCAAAATCAAAGGTATAGGTATATTCGCCGAACCTTTCCAGATTCTTTGCCATGATTTTCAACTGCGCGTTTCCAAGATCGGAGGAGATTGTGATCACGACCGGCACCTCCGGAATGATGGTGAAAATACCGCGCTCAACGTAGCCACGCTCGTTGCGTATCTCCTTGACATCAAATTTAAGGCTATTTGTCCACAGGTGCTCGCGCATGCGCCGCACCATCGGTTCCGACTGCTTTTCGATCGTGATTTTCTGATCTCCAATGCAGTGGAAGCGCAGGATGATCGCCTCGATGTAGTCCTTGTGATCGACGGTAAGACGCCGCCCGTTGACGTTGTAGTCGCATTGCATGAACTTCTCAAGCTTGGTTGCCCCACCATCCAGATAATAGTCACGGGGTATAACCGGCTTGATAACATTGAGCGAATCAAACAGTTCAATCCAGTAACGCAGGCCGTCCTTCAGCTTGGCGTGCGCAAGCAGAAGGTTCTGACTAAGGTCTTCCTGCGAAACCCGTTGCTTTATGCGCAGCGAATCGGCCTGTTGTTTCAAATCATCCAGTAAGCCCACTGCATCCCCGTATGACGGTGAGGTAAAGACGCTGATTTTCTCATGTCTCAGACGGTGAATCGGAAATTCAAACGACTATTTCCATCACTGGCGACTATATCGCCAGCTCGGTAACCGGTCAATCGAACGATGTTGTAAGAGATCGCTGTCGGTAAGCGCCCATCATGGGAAAAGCGCTGGAGACCTTCCTCGCCCAGGTCGAAGCCAGGACCGGCGCGGGCTTGCCGGCGTTTATCAAAGGCGCGTTCGAGGCTTTTCTCGAACGCCGGATACTGGGGCACGGTTTACGGCGTGTGCGCTGCGCTGACTGCACCGTGAGGTACGTAATCGACATGGATGCGGTTAATCCTTTGTCATCATTGCAGGTGGCCGCGTGCTCCTGTCGGCAACTGGTCTGCGAAGAATTGAATTACACGCTTTTTCGCGTCTTCACGTGCTTCCTGATTGGGCGCCGTCGTCACGCCGCGGCCGGGATGCACCCCATTGGGCACTTCCGTCCGGACGCGTTTTCCGGTTATGCCGGGACTATCAAAGTTATGGAATGTGTCCGGGTAAGTGACGATCTGCATGGGTTCGCCGCGGGCCGCCACCGCGGCGGCAAGCACCTTGCACGGGGCGGCAGGCGTCCAGTCGTCCGCTTCACCGATCAGCAACAGCAGAGGCGCATAGGGGCGAAATTTCTGCAGAGCTTTCGACTTGCTCGTGCAGTCGGGATAGAAAGCGACGGCGGCGGCGTAACCCATATTGCCTTTTGGCGCCGCGGCGATGGTGGCAAGTACGCTGCCTCCACCATGCGACCAGCCCAGTAATCCGATGCGCTGCGCGTCCACATCGCTGCTGCTGCGCAGATAGGCAAGGGCCGCTTAGGCGTCGCTGACACGGTCAGCTTCCTTCAACGCACGATCGGCGAATTTCTTCGTGCACAGTTCCCTGATGCCGCGTGAGGTGAAGCTATCCAGCATCAATGCCATATAGCCGTGTCGGCTCAGAAATTCGCCCCACATCCGGTGACGTGCGTTGAGCAATCCGTCGCGACCGTAGGATCCGCCGCAGCCATGCATCATTATCACGGCAGGACGCGCCCGCTGCCGGGCCGGCTATCGCTTCCATCTTGGCTGCAGAAAAAATCGCGCCGCTCAGGATAAGCGACGTGCAACAGGTGGTGGTCGAAGTCCATCGGATGGCGCTGGAGCGCACTGCGGCGGGCGGACCGCCATGGAGTCTGGAATCGCGGGAAGATGCTGATCATAGTACGCCGTACCTAGTAGCGGTCGCGTTGCGGGACGGCACGGTTACGCTGGCGTCGTTCAGCGATGCGCACTTGTGGAATCCAGAACTGCGCGAATTAATGCTGAAGGTACGCGTTGTGGAAGACGAAGACTTCACACACCTGTATCAGCAATTGCCGCAGCAAAACAGGGCGCGTGTTACGGTCGTAACCCACACGGGTCTGAGATTGATAGGCGAGGAAGGTGGCGACGCGGATGATCTGGCGGCACCGAAAAGCGACGCGCAGATCAGCGAAAAATTCCGCACGGTGAGCGTAGACTGTCTGGGTGCCACGCCGGTGAATTCCATACTGGAGCGACTGTGGAATCTTGAGAAGGTAACCGACGTCGCGGTTATTCCGCCATTGTGCGCAATCACGTGATTCACAGCTTTTGCGGGAGGAGAAAATGCGTGTTGTACCTCCCACCGCGTCCTCTGGGTTGAGCGGTTGGGCTTCCAAAGGTAGTAACATTGGCAATCCATGCCGTTGTGCTCAACAGCATTTCGTTGATGTATGCCTGACGAGCCGTTTATTATCGACACATCGAGATCTGAGAGCCTTGTTTCATGTTGAATCGTTCTGTTTTTCCCGCAATCTTGCTGGCCATAGTCGCTGGAGTCACGACTTCCGCCAGCGGCGCAATCTATCCCGAGAAACCCATACGCATATTGACCACGGTGCCGGGCGGCAGCAGCGATTTCGCAGCGCGGTTGGTTGCGCAGGGACTGACGGCCCGGCTCGGTCAACCGGTCATCGTCGACAATCGCGGCGGCAGCATCATTGCCATTCAGATGGTGGCCAAGGCGCCGCCCGATGGCTATACGCTGATTCTTTACAGCAGCAGCCTGTGGCTGTTGCCCTTCATGCGTGAGAACGCGTCTTACGATCCCGTGCGGGACTTCGCACCGATCACACTGGCGACGCGGTCGGCCATTGTGCTGGTCGTGAACCCGGGGACTGCCGCCAAGTCGGTCAAGGAACTGGTGGCGTTGGCAAAAGCTCGTCCGGGAACGCTCAATTATGCGTCGGGTGCGTCCGGGTCCTCGGCGCATCTCGCCGCCGAATTGTTCAAATCCATGGCCGGCGTGAACCTGGTCAGAGTTGCCTACAAGTCCAACCCGCCGGCGCTCAATTCGATCATCACCGGCGAAGTGCAGATCATGTTTCCGGCCATCGCTCAAGCCATGCCGCACGTGAAGTCGGGACGGCTGCGTGCGCTCGCTGTGACGAGTGCCGAGCCGAACGCCATGGCACCTGGACTGCCGACAGTGGCGGCGGAGGGCGTGCCCGGTTACGAATCGTCGCAGATACTGGGTGTATTTGCGCCGGCTGGCACGCCGGCGGCCATCATCACGCTGCTCAATCGTGAGGTCGTCGGCGTGCTTGCCCTGCCCGACGTGAAAGAACGGTTTCTAAGTACCGGGACCGATGTGGTCGGCAGCACGCCGCAACAGTTCGCTGCTGCGGTAAAGGCGGAAATGAGCAGTCTCGGCAAGGTGATCAGGGATGCCGGCATACGCGACGAGTAGAACCAATGTCAAGAATATCCGAACTTGCCATTACGTCGTTGCCCGCTACGTTGCTCCTCGCCTTACTATGTGTAATGTCTCGTCGCAGCTTCGCGGCCGCCTCGTTCTGGCTGCGTTCGGGCATTCTTGACATGGGTTCTAGTCCGCGGTGACAGCGGGTTTTCAGGTTTTCAATTAAAAGTAAAGGAAATCAAATGCAGGCATTGGAAGGGTTGAGGGTGGCGGATTTCGGCGCGCATGGTTCGGGGCCGATATGCAGTCTGCTGCTCGCGGATTTCGGCGCGGATGTGATCAAGATCGAGCCGCCGGCTGGCGAGAACGGCCGCAAGTGGGGTTCGTCGCGCTATGGCAAGAAGAAGGACATCAGCTCGACATTTGCCGCGCTCAACCGCAACAAGAGCAGCATCGTCATCGACCTCAAAAAGCCTGCCGGCATAGAGCTGGCGCTGAAGGTAATCATGCAATGCGACGTGGTGCTGCAGAACATGAAGCCGGGTGTCATGGACCGCATCGGGCTCGGCTACGAGGCGGTTTCGACAATGAAACCGGAGATCATTTATTGCAGCATTTCGGGATTTGGCCAGACTGGGCCCATGGCGCCGCGCCCGGGATTCGACACTTTGATGCAGTGTTACTGCGCACATTTAAGTGTGACCGGCGAGCCGGGTCGGGCCTCGTCGCGCATCGGTCCGTCAGCCATGGATACACTGACGGGCGCGCACGGCGCATTCGCGATCATGGTTGCGCTGCATGAGCGCCAACGCAGCGGGCGTGGGCAACTGATCGATACGTCGCTCTATGAATCCGGCATCATGCTCATATCGCACATGATTGCCGAATACACGGGTTCCGGTAATATGATCGGAAAGTACGGTCCTTACTTTCCGTTCTTCGCGCCGTATGGGATGTTTTTGGCGAAGGACCGCGAATTCTATCTGGGCGCCTCGACCGACAAGATGTGGACGCGCATGGCCACCGCCATGGGGCGGGCCGATTTACTGCAGGATCCGCGATTCGCCAGCAATGAGATGCGCGTCCAGAACCAGCGCGCGTTCTACGACATACTGGAACCCGTCTTCCGCAGCCAGCCGGCGCAGTACTGGGTCGACATGGCGATCGCGCAACAGGTGCCGGTCAGCTTTGTCCACAACATCGCTGAACTGGTGGAGCAGGAGCAGGCGAAGGCGCGCGAGGCAATCATCCCGGTGATGGGGCTGGAGCGGGTCAAGTCGGCAGGTATACCCATCAAGTTTTCGCGCACGCCGGGCAGGATCCACAAGTCGCCGCCAACCCTGGGAGAAGATACTGACAGCGTGCTGAGGCGGCTTGGAATACCCGAGGGGGAATTGTCGCGGCTCAGAAGCGATGGCGTGGTGCGCTAAATGCGTTATTCGTGGGGTGCCAGCAAGCGAATAATCTCCGTGGCATCCGCAAGGTTTTCGAGATTCTCGACCTGATCGATAACACGGTTGATGTTCCCTGCGGTGACGGGGTTTGCCGAGAATGAAACACAGTCGCGGAATTTGGCAATGCGCGACGCGCGGTCCAGTGGATTCCTGGCATCTCCCGGCGCACCCTGCGCCTGATGGGATAGTACACGACCATCCTTCAGCCTGATTTCGACGGTGGGCGGGGACACTCTTTGCGTGGATTGTCCTGTCGGGTCGTAACGGATGCGGTCCGCCATGGCCAGCACCGCAGGATCCCGCAGGCCCTCGTCCGTATAGGCGCGTATGCTGACTTCGCCCTTGATCATCATGACTGCCGCCGTAAAAGGGATGCTGTATTTGCCGGCTATGCTGGTCTGCGGCCTGCGCTTGAGTTCCAAAGGCTCGCATAGCAACTGGGTGCCGGCGGTGCCCCCGATGACAGTGATCGATTCCACGTCCTCAGGCTGGATATTGTGCGCCTGGCGCAAATGCAAAGTTGCCGCCAACGTTGCGCGGTTGCGGTTGCAGGCGGGCCAAACCTTGAACGTGTGCGCATCGAAGAAACGGAAACGGGTGCCGAATTCGTCCAGCAGCATGTCCCACTTAGGTGTGCGCGTACGCACGTAGGTGTTGAACAGGCCGCCCAGACCGGAGCCGGAGACGCTGCGCGCCGCGCGCCCATACGGCTGGTCGTTCCATTTCCACCCGGCGGTGGGGGAGACTTTGTCGCACGTTCGGTGGGATACAAGTTGGGAGAGATCCTTGGGCGACAGGTGGTAATAGACAATCGGGGAGGCGGTGGCACGACGTTGGCATCGGATCTGGTCGCCAAGGCGCAGCCGGACGGCAACACCCTGCTGATCGTGGGCGCCGCGCATGCCGTGAACCCGACGCTGTATGAAAAGCTGCCTTACGATACGGAAAGGGATTTCGCGCCCGTTTCGCCCGTCACCGGCGGTGCGCCGCTCATATTGGTGGTGCATCCGGGTATGCCGGCAAGATCTGTGAAGGAACTGATAGCACTCGCAAAATCCAAACCCGGACAGCTTAACTATTCCTCTCCCGGAAATGGCAGCCCCACGCAACTCGCGGCTGAAATGTTCAAGAGCATGGCGGCCGTGGACATCATGCACATTCCCTACAAGGGTTCATCGCAGGCCATTACCGACCTCGTCGGAGGGCAGGTGCAACTCTCGTTCGGAAGTCAAAGCGCGACGCCGGGGCTGGTCAAGGAAGGCAGGTTGCGCGCACTGGCCGTGACCACGGTGCAACGTTCCAGACTCTTGCCCGAGGTTCCCACAATGGCCGAATCCGGTTTGCCGGACTATGAGTTTTTCGCATGGCAGGGCATCATCGCGCCGGCCAGGACTCCCTATGCGGTCGTCCACCGCCTGAGCCAGGCGGTGGTGATGGCCACGACTTCGCCAGAGGTCAAAGATAAACTGATGAACGGTGGATATGATGTGTGGGTTACTACGCCCGAGGCGTTTACAGTGCACATAACAAAAGAAATCCGGCGCTGGAAATCCCTCGCCGGAAAAATCGGCGCACGACTCGATTAGTTGCGCCATCGCAGGGTGCGGCCACTATTCCTCGCTCGTGAAAACAAATGAGAGGAGATGAAACTGGATCCACAAGACCTGGAGGATATCGCCAACCGCACGCTGGAACACTACAACGAGCATGCCGAAGATTTCTGGCAAGGCACGCGCAATCATGACGTCAGCCAGAACATAGCCGCACTGTTGCAATATATCGAGGGTAAAGCGCCGTTCACGATCCTCGATTTTGGCTGCGGGCCGGGACGCGATCTCAAAGTGTTTGCCAATTCTGGCCATCTCGCGACTGGCCTGGAAGGCGCTGCGCGCCTGGCTGCAATGGCGCGAGTGAACAGCGGCTGTGTAGTGTGGCAGCAGGATTTCCTCAAACTCGAGCTGCCGCAAAAACATTTCGATGGCGTGTTCGCCAACGCCGCGTTGTTTCATGTGCCCAGCCAGGAGTTGCCGCGTGTGTTACTGGAATTGCACGCAACCCTGAAAGCGCGCGGTGTGCTGTTCACCTCGAACCCGCACGGCCATAACGAAGAAGGCTGGAACCGCGGACGTTACGGCACGTATCATGATCTTGAAAACTGGCACCGGTACATGTCGACCGCCGGATTCGTTGAGCTTGCTCGCTACTATCGCCCCGCGGGCCTGCCGCGCGAGCAGCAACCGTGGCTTGCGAGTGTCTGGCGCAAATTGTCATCGTGACGAATGTTGCTTCTAAAGGGGGTTTTCGGGAAATTGGAGGGGGCAGTGATTGAGTGACGATGCGAACGACAGGTTTTTGACGAATTTCGATCGACGATCGTCTGGCTCGAGGCGGTCACTGTCGGACAGTCAATGTAACGAATGGCAATGACGGCTCTTCGGCCTTATGCAAAGCTTTCCATAAGGCCGATGATCAGCCACTCATGAGAACGAGCCTCTCACTACTGTCCGGTTAAACGAGAGGGAGAGTCGTGGAGCGCCATGATTAATAAGGGATTCCGAGCGACCGAGGGTGGTGTTGATTTGAGCGGCACAATAGGGTTCCGTGCGATTTTCGGGGGTAATTTACCCGGAGCCGCCCATGAACACCGGCACGACGTTGTTCGCTCAGTTGATGGACTTTCTGCCTTGGAGGGCGTTTGCCCGCATCGTCGAACGACATGGTGGCGACCCGCTACGTGAAGTCGCTCGTGTGTACCGAACAGTTCCGTGCGATGGCCTTTGCGCAATTGACCTGCCGCGAGAGTCTGCGCGATATCGAAGCCTGCCTCTCGGCGCAGGCCGTCAAGCTGTATCACATGGGGTTCAAGCAGAAGATCAAGCGTTCGACGCTGGCCGACGCCAACGAAACGAGGGACTGGCATATTCATGCCGGGTTTGCCCAATGCCTGATCGCGCAGGCGCGCCAACTTTACATTGGCGACAGCTTCGGTGTCGATTTGCAGGCCACGACTTACGCGCTGGACTCGACGACCATCGACCTGTGTCTGTCGCTGTTTCCTTGGGCACTGTTCCGCACCACCAAGTCGGCGGTAAAGATGCATACGTTGCTCGACCTGCGCGGCAGTATTCCCAGCGTCATCCGCATCTCCGGCGGCAAGTTGGGCGATGTCAATGTGCTCGACATCCTGGAGCTGGAACGCGGTGCGCTCTACATCATGGATCGGGGCTATCTGGACTTCGGACGGCTCTACATGATGCATAAAGGCGCAAGCTTTCTTCGTCACACGCGCCAAGTCGAATACGCGTCTTCGGCGCGTCTATTCGGCTTCTAGAGACCGCAGTACGGGCATCATCTGCGATCAGACCGTTGCACTTGCCGGCATCATCAGCCGCAAAGAATATCCCGAACATCTGCGCCGCATCCGATTCAAGGATCCCGACACTGGCAAGACACTCGTGTTCCTCACAAACAACTTCACCTTTCCGGCAGCCACCATCTGCGCGCTCTACAAGGCACGCTGGCAAGTGGAACTGTTCTTCAAGTGGATCAAGCAGCATCTGCGTATCAAAAAGTTCTATGGCAATTCAGAGAAATCTCCCACAGACGGTGACGATGTCGCCATATCGCACCGGCATCCTTAACCTTTTGTCTTAAAACCGTTTCTGAATAGGCGATTCGAATCTTTACCCTGTCATCAGGTGTGCGCCGCGCATTGCGGGCGCGTGGCGACCAGGGCGTTGATTCGACGATTAATTCCACTGCCTTGTGCCGGATGTTGCGTCCTGCATTGTAGCGATAACGCACACCAGGCGTTCGCCGTATTCGGCGAGCAGTTTCTTGGTGCCGTTTTGCCCGGGCGCAAGGCTGAGCCGAGTTTCCATATTTCCCGAAACGAGACAGGATCGGCGTTCGTTGACAGGTACTACTTAAGTCATAGGTTGCTTGTAGAGACTCCCGAAAAGCGCTGTTGCCGTGTGCGGGCAATATTGTATTTCGACGCGTTGCGCCTCGAGGCGGCGCGCGTGCTCAATCCGGATGCTGGTGAATAATATAGCCGCCGGATTTCTCGTCGCGCTCGAGGCTCAACAGGTTCCTTGCGGCGGCTTCTTCGAGCAGCATGTTGAACGAACGGAAACCATAATAGGATTCCGTAAATCCAGGCTTGCGGCGTTTCAGGGTTTGCTTGACCATGGAGCCCCAGATCTTTTCGTCTTCGCCGCGTTCGGTGCCCAGGGCTTCTATGGTTTCCAGTATCAGGTCTATGGCTTCCTGCTTCTTGTCTTCATCGGACTTTGCCGGGGGCGTGGCAGCGCTGTCGGAGGTTTCGGGTTTGGGTGCGGTCTTCTTGGGCGCGGCGCGTTTTCTGGCCGGCTTTTCCCGCACCAGGTCGTCGTAGAAAATAAACTCGTCGCAGTTCGCGATCAATAGATCCGAGGTCGAGTTTTTCACGCCGACGCCGATCACGACCTTGTTGTTTTCGCGCAGTTTGCTGACCAGCGGCGAAAAATCCGAGTCGCCGCTGATGATGACGAAGGTATCGACGTGGGCTTTGGTATAGCAGAGATCGAGCGCGTCTACGACCATGCGTATGTCGGCGGAGTTCTTGCCCGACATGCGCACGTGCGGAATTTCTATCAGTTCAAACGCCGCCTCGTGCATCGCGCCCTTGAAGCCCTTGTAGCGTTCCCAGTCGCAATAGGCTTTCTTGACGACGATGCTGCCTTTGAGCAGCAGCCGTTCAAGCACCTTGTCGATGTCGAATTTCGCGTATTTCGCGTCACTGACGCCGAGCGCGACGTTTTCAAAGTCGCAGAACAACGCCATGTTGTTGATTTCAGCTCTAGCCGCCATGCTGGCTCCGGATTGTAAGGATGGATAAGGTTGCGCGATCAGTCTTCATGCCCCGCATCTTACGCGCTGGCGATGCAGTTGTCGTCGGGCGACTCAGGTCTGTGCTTTGACGTCGAGCTGGTGGCCCTTGCGCCCGCCGCCGACCATTGCGATGTCGCCTATGGTGCCGGCCACCAGCAGCTTTGCCATGGCGATGCTGCGGTCGGCCAGCGCCCGCGCACCGTCGTGCAGTTCCTTGCTGCGTTCGACATAGCGCGTATTGTTTTCCATGTCTTCGGCGCTCCAGCCACGAGAATGCGCGATATAAGGGAACTGCGGGAACTGGCAGCCGACCTCAGAAAAAAATCCCAGCATCTGACCGGCGACCGCCTGCACATTGTCCTGGCCGCCGGTAATGATGAAAGCTGCTGCCTTGTTTTTCAGCAATTGGCGGTTGGCGATGGTTTCCTGATTCTGTATGCAGTTCATGCGTTCCACCATCTTGAAATACAGGCTGCTTGCGGCGCCCCAGCGTATTGGGGTGGTGATCAGAATCGCGTCGGCCCAGTGCACGATGGCTTCGTAGACGCGGTCCAGTTGATCGGTGGGATCCATTTGCGTGATCGAGCATGGCCAGGTGCATGCTTTGGCGCTTTTGGAGTAATAGCCTTCGCAATGCCGGAAATTGAGCTTGCGCAGGTAGATGATGTCGGTTTCGCAGCCGCGCGTGGCGGCATGCGAAATGGCGGTTTCTAGCAGGGCATCGGAGGTGCTGTAGCGCGCGTGTTCAGGGTGCATCACGGTAGTGGATAGGCCGACGACGCGTATCGGGCCGGGCTGACGTTCGACGGGACGCGCCAACGGATGAGGCGCGTGCGGTTTGCGCGTGCGCGGCGTTGCCGATCCGATGTCCACCCATACCCGGCCGTTTTCCAGGTTAACGGGATACGACGGTACACGGTCTTCCTCGAAACCCGGCTCACCTTCACCCGTCTGACAGTGAAACTTCCAGAAGTGCCAGGGGCATACCACGTAGTCGCCGTCGAGATGACCTTCGCCGAGTGGTCCGCCGACATGATTGCACACACCCGATATCGCGCTGAATTTTCCTTCGTGGAAGCTTAACGCGATGCGTGTGCGCTTCGCGGTGACTGCCTGCAGTTCGTGCCTTGACAGTTCTACCTCGCTTCCAACATCTATCCATTCCTGATTCGGCATGTGGCCCCCGTGAGTGTCGTGTTGCCAGATTTTGGAGTGTATCGGGTTGTGTCGCGATTATAATGCCCTGCCACTCAGGGAACACGTTCTGAGCCGCCTGAAAAGTGTACGCGATCGCTGATAAGGCAGGGTAACTGTTGGTGTCGCGCCTGATGGTCGGCTTTATTTATCGTGGAGTTTGTATGATGTGTCTTCGACGTGCATTGTCAGCATTGTGCTTGACGCTCGGGGTATTAACGTCAGCGTTCGCGCAGAATTATCCACTGCGCCCGGTGCGGTTGATTACCGGCGACGCCGGCGGCACCGCGGATATAACCTCGCGCATGATTGCGCGCGGGCTGGCGGGCTACTTGGGACAGCAGGTGATCGTTGACAATCGAGCCGGCGGGGGCGGCGCGATCGCCGCGCAAATGGTGACCAAGGCGCCGTCGGACGGTTATACGCTGGTTTTGTACAGCAGTGCGTTGTGGATAGGGCCTTTGCTGGAGGATATGCCCTGGGATCCCGTGAAGGACTTCGCGCCGGTGATACTGGTGGCGAGTGCGCCCACGGTATTGGTGGTTCATCCTTCGGTTCCGGTCAAGTCGGTGCGCGAACTGATCGCACTGGCCAAGGCTAGACCGGGCGCACTCAACTACGCATCGGGCGGTCTCGGCGGAGCGCCGCATCTTGCGGGTGAATTGTTCAAGGCCAAGGCAGGCGTCAATTTTGTGCGGGTGACCTACAAGGGCAGCGGTTCGGCGGTCGCCGATTTGCTCAGCGGCTATGTGCAACTGACGTTTGGTTCCGCAGCATCCGTGGCGCACTACGTAAAATCGCAACGGGTGAAGGCGCTTGCGGTGACCTCGGCGCAGCCGTCCGCGCTGACGCCGGATCTGCCGACGATCGCCGCGTCCGGCGTGCCGGGCTATGTTGCCGTTGGCTACTACCCGATGTTCGTGGCGGCCGGTACGCCTGTCAACCTGATCAATCGCCTTAATCAGGAGACCCTGCGCGTTATCAATATGCCGGAAATGAAGCAACAGTTCCTTGCTGCGGGGGTAGAACCCGTCGGCGGTACCCCGGGCGAGCTCGCGAGCGTGCTGGCATCGGAGATCGCCATGTGGGGCAAGTTGTTCAGCGATGCGGGCATACGCAAATAGCAGTGTAGCGTGGTAACTAATGGAGAGCAGATGTTGACTCAGCGTATTTGCACGGGATTTGTTTTGATAGTCGCGAGCGGTTTGCTTACGGGTACTGCGCATGGTCAGAACTTTCCTGCCAAACCGATACGCATTGTTACCGGCGATGTTGGAGGCACTGCCGACATCATCGCGCGCATGGCGGCGCTGGGACTGAGTCCGGGGTTGGGCCAGCAGGTGATCGTGGAAAATCGCGGTGGTGCCAACGGCGGCGTGGCAACGCAAACCGTTTCGAGAGCCACACCCGATGGCTATACGTTGTTGCTCTACGCCAGCGCGCTGTGGTTGGCGCCGCTGATGGGTAATGTGCCGTGGGATCCGGTCAAGGACTTCGCGCCCGTGTCGTTGGTCGCGAGCGCGCCCAATGTCCTGGTCGTGCATCCCTCGGTGCCCGCAAAGTCGGTCAGGGAACTTGTCGCCCTGGCGAAATCCCGGCCCGGGGCGTTGAACTATGGATCGGGCGGCCTCGGCGGATCACCGCACCTTGCCGGGGAACTTTTCAAATCGCTGGCGCGCGTGAACATAGTACGCGTTGCTTATAAGGGTACTGGCCCTGCCGTCAACGACTTGGTCGGCGGTCATGTGCAGCTGATGTTTGCATCGGCGGGCGCGCTGAACACTTACGTCAAATCGGGAAGACTGCGTGCTTTGGCAGTCACCTCCCTCAAACCATCGGCGCTGGCGCCGGGGTTGCCGACGGTGGCTGCATCAGGGCTGCCCGGCTTCGTGACGGTCGGCTATTACCCGTTGTTCGCGCCAGTGGCAACGCCCGCGCCTGTGATCCATCGTCTGCAGCAGGAAATAGAGCAGACCGTGAACAAACCCGAATTGAAGGAAAGGCTGATCAGCGCCGGTGTGGAACCCGTCGGTGGCACGCCGGAAGAGCTGGCCGCGCTGATAAAAACCGAAATGTCGATGTGGGGTAAGCTGTTCAGGGAAGCAGGTATACGCGAGTAATCGTCGCGTCTATCGTGTAGCCCGGAACAAGCGCAGCGCATTCGTGCGTATGTGTATGAATGTAATCGGTCAATCGATCCGCGCTCCTGACTCACGCACCGTCTTTCCCCACTTCGCAAGTTCCGAGCGTATGTAGGCTGCAAACTGTTGCGGTGTTCCTCCCATCGGTTCGATGCCGAGCGGCGCAAGTTTTTCGACGAAACCTTTGTCGGCGAGCATGGTCGTGATTTCGCGATTTAGCCGGGCCGTGACAGGCGTTGGCATGCCGCGCGGCCCGAGCAGGCCGTACCAGCCGGTGGCCTCAAAACCCGCGACGCCGGCCTCGGCTATGGTCGGCAGCTCCGGCGTCAGCGTTGCGCGCCTGGGGCTGGTCACGGCCAATGCACGCAGGCGGCCTGACTTGACGTGCGGCAGTATGACGACGGCGGGATTGAAGGTCATCTGTATCTGGCCCGCCAGCAGGTCGCTGAGCGCCGGCGCCGCACCCTTGTAGGGGACGTGCACGATATTGATGCCGGCCATGCTCTTGAATAACTCACCGGTGAGGTGCAGCGTGCTGCCATTGCCGGCGGACGCGTAATTGAGTTGGCCGGGCCTGGCGCGTGCGATTGCAATCAGTTCTTTGACGGAGTTAGCGGCAACGGACGGATGCACGACGAGGATGTACGGAGTCGCGCCAATCGCGATCACCGGCGTGAAGTCCCGCACCGCATCGTAAGACAGCTTGCGATAGAGATTGGGCGTGATGCCGTGACTCGCCGAGCCGCCGAAGAAAAGCGTGTGGCCATCGGGCATTGACGCAGCGGCGATTTCGGCGGCGATGATGCCGCCCGAACCGCCACGATTGTCGATCACGACGGGTTGCCCGAGTGCATCCGCGAGACGCTGGCTGACGACACGCGCCGCGCCATCCACCCCGCCGCCGGGTGGAAACGGCACGATCAGCCGGATGGGCTTGTACGGGTAATAGTCAGAGGCCGCGTGACTTAGGCCGCATGCGGTTGCAAGCAGCGCGCCAACAATGAGATGACATTGACGAAGAATTCGACGCATCGATGTCGGTCTCATATGATCCTCATGTTTACGTGGAAAGGCAGCGTAACCATTTGTTATTAATTATCTTTTTCCCATGCCAGATAGGTGCCCGCCGCCATCATTACGGCATTAATCCAAAACATCGGCCACAGACCCATGGCGGTCGCGATAGCGCCAAACGCGATCGGGCTCACGACGTTGGTGAGGTGATTGGTCGTGATCTTGAGTCCTATGGCCTCGCCCGATCGTCCCGGCGGCGAGAACTGGAAGATCAGCATGGTGACGATGGGTTGCCCTGCGCCCATGCCCAGGCCGAAGATGAACGCGAGCAGGCCCAGTATCAGCGGATGATGAAACATCGGTATCAGCAGCAGGGACAGCGCACCGGAAACAAACGACAATGCCAGGACTTTCTCCGCGCTGAGCCACGCAATCATGCGCGGCAGCACCACGCGGATGGCAAACGCCGCGGTGGCATTCATGGCCACGATGATGCCGATCACCGATGCCGACAGGCCCAGTGAGTGGCCGTATACCGGCATATAGGCGGAGAACAGATTGAGTCCCGAACTCAGGAAACTGGCGGAAACGATGGTCTTGCGTATGCGCACATCGCGAAAGAGCGCGAGGGTACCGCCTTTTTGGATGTTGTCCGTTTTGGCCTCGGGCGGTGGATCGATCTTGTAATGCAGTGCTTTCCAGCGTGCCGCCAGCATGAACAGCGGCATGAATGCAAGCAGCGCAAGCAACAGGCAGGATTGGGTGTGCCCGACGTGGTCCACCAGGAAGCCGCCGATCAGCGGGCCGAGCAGCGAGCCTCCGGAATTGGTGAGAGAGTAGTTGCTGAAGTTGCGGGCGCGTGTTTCCGGTGTGCTGAGCAGTCCGGTCAGGTTCTGCGTCGTGACGTTGTAGAAGACCAGCGACAGACCGCCCAAGGTGCCCGCGAGCAGTACCGTGAGCATGCTGGGAATAAAATACGGCAGTAACAGACCGAGCCCCGCGCCGGTTGATCCGACTACCAGCAGCCAGCGCCCGCCGACACGATCCACCAGGCGGCCCACTGGCACCGCCAGCGTCGCTGCTGCCGTGGAGAACAGGGCGGTGAGTATGCCCACCAGAATCGGAGATGCGCCGAGCTCCAGCGCAAACAGCGCCAGCACGATCTTGTTGGCAAACAGGCCGGCGCACTGAATTACATTCAGCGCGAAAATGAAATTGACAGTCATGGATGTCCGTCCCGGGCAGCAGGCCGATGGCAGGTCAGCCGGATTTGGAGGGCATGCGCAGCGTATGCGCGAGACGCGCAAAAGCCGCGCACAGGTCTTCGACTTCGCTGACCTTGAAGATCAGTTCCCGCACTCCGGCGCCTTGCGCCTGTGCGCGCAGTACGTCGTCGATCGCGCCGGAAGCTACCACCACGGGAAGATCGGAACGTATCGCACGTATTTCACGTGCAATCTCTAAGCCAGAACTGCCAGGCATGTTGTAGTCGACGACGGCCAGATCAAACGCGGCGGGGTCGGCGCTGAGCGCGTTCAGTGCCTCGTGCTGGTCGACGTAGCCACTAATGCGAAAGCCGCGTCGTTCAAGAAATCGTTCGACTAAAAACACCAGCGAATCGTCATCATCGATGTAGAGTATATGCACACCGTCGCCACTTTTGCCCTGCGCAAGCGCGCCGGTGGCATCATATGGCGCATGTTCGCTGCCCGCCTTGGCTATGGGCAGGTAGATCGTGAACGTTGTGCCGTGGTCAGCGCCGCTGTCGGCGACGATGACGCCGTTGTGCGCCAGCACCATAGCCTGGACTTCCGATAAATCCAGTCCGGTTTTTTCCTCCACGGGCGCGGCGGTGACGGCGTGCTTGAACACGCCCGCAAGCGTCATCGTATCCATGGCGGGGCCATCGTCGCTGATTGCAAGCCGTAACGTGGGTCCCGGTTGCCGGGCGTGCAGTTCGCGCAACGCGGCGTGCGCGCCGGCCAACTCAGAATCGAGGTTCACGGTGTCAAGACGTACGTCGATGTGTCCGCGGCCGCTACGCATATGCTGTATGGCGTGGGCCGTGAGGTTAATAACGATTTGTTCAATCTGGGCAGCATCGGCAAGTATCGGCGGTAAATTGCCGGCGCAGTGCAGTTCAAGCGATAACCGCGGCGGCAGCGTGGCGCGCAGCAGATGCAGAGAATCTTCCAGGAACGGACCGAGCCGTGTTCGTTTGAGTTCGGTCGGTTGTCTGCGGCTGAACGAGAGCATCTGTTGCGCCAGCGCGTGCGCGCGCGCGCCGGCCTTGCGGATTTCATTCAGGCTTTCCAGCGCCGGCGCATAACTGCCGACATCCTGGCGTGCCAGTTCAACGTTGCCGAGAATGGCGGCAACTGAATTATTGAGTTCCCGCGCGATGCCGGCGGCCAGCGTGCCTATGGTCGCCGCTGTCTGCGCTTCGCGCAGTTGGTCTTCGAGCGACACGGCCGCGCTCCCGTCCGTGGTGGTGACGGCTGCTTTGGGCTGTATCGGGTTGTCAGTCATATTCTGGGCGCGATCGACGGTGATCATGAACCGCGAGCTGGGCTGTCACGGCACTACATCTTCGGTAAACCAGTCGGTCGGTAACTCGCGACCACGTCCTGCCGCCAGCGCCTTGCGATAGAGTGCATCGCCAACCGCGGCAAACTGCAGACCGATGCCGCGCAAATTCAGAAAGCACGTGGTTTGCCCGGCATGGGCGCGGCCCGGGGTGATGCCTGCCACCAGTTCGGCGAGCGAGGGCAGGCGATCGATATCGGGCATGCCGGCGATCGCAATGCGGTCCTCCGGCAAGGTTATGCTTTTGGACACCGCCGACACACCGCGCAGACTGCGGTCATGAATGACGACGATATCGACTTTCTTTACCACCGCCGCATTCAATTCGGCGCCGCGTATGGTGCCGACGTGCATCCCGGGCTCGAGCCAGTGGTCGAAGAAAACCTGCTGTGAGGTATTGGTGGCGCATAAAACGATGTCGGCACCGCGCACGGCTTCCTCCGCGGAGTCCACGGCAAGAACCGTAACGCCGGTGCGTTCGCTCATTTCACGGCAGAACGCCACACGCTTGTCGCGTGTCGGGCTGTAGCAGCGTACTGTGGCTATCCTGTGTGTCGCGGTGATCGCCATGACCTGAGCCCCCGCCTGCCAGCCCGCGCCTATGAGGCCTACGGTGCGTGAGTCTGCTCGCGCGAGGTGTTTGGCGCCGATGGCGGAGGCGGCGCCCACGCGCATGCGCTGCAGAACGCCGTCGGGAATGATCGCCAGCGGTTCGCCGGTATCTATGCTGAACAATATGACCAGGCCGGTATAACGTGCTCCGGGCGCAAGCGCCATTTTCACCTGGCGCTTGTTGCGATAGGCAATGACGTCCGAATTAAAGCGCAGCGCGCCCACCCCCAGGCCGGGTATGACGCCGCCCATCAGCTTCAGTTGATAGATGGCGTCGGGCGTTTTGGTTGGCGTAATGGCGTCGGAGTTGACCGCGCTGACCGACATCCCCTGCGCCAGCTCGGCATAGGCTTTTTCGAGCGCCGCGATGCAGTCCGGCATCGTCAGTAACTCTTCCGCGTCGTTGTTCGAGAGCAGTAGCGTCATATTATTGTTGCGATCGTCAGCATTGGGATGCCCGTATCAGTCCGAATGTCAGCGGAGATTCATGGCTTTTACTACTTGAGGATTGTAGTCGCAGGGCAGACGGGATACAACGAATGCGTTTTGTGGTTTGCCCAACCCATGAGTCAGCTTGTATCGACTGATCCTTGCGTTTGACCCCTTTCTCGTTGTTACACAGCGCCAATTCTCCCGAGTTTGTTGCTTGCGCGCATTCGTGTAGGGCGGAAAAGCGCAGCGCCTTCCGCCGCCTGGGCTAATCGACGCGGATATTGGCGTCTTTGACCACTTTGCTCATCAAGGATATGTCCGCCTTGATAGCTGCGGCAAACTGCTCGGGCGTATCGGCGACAATTTCCACGCCTGTTTTCAGGAATCGTTCCTTAACGTCAATCTGATTGAGGAATCGTACCACTTCCTGATTCAGCCGGTTGATGATGGCGGCCGGCGTGCCGGCGGGTACGAGCATGCCGTCGACGGAAAGTATTTCGAAGCCGGGTAGCGTTGCGGCCACCGTCGGCAGGTCGGGAAGCAGTACGAAGGGCGCCGCGCTGCTAACCGCCAGCGCCCGCAGTCTTCCTGACTTGAGATGAGCCGCCGACGATGTCACGGTTGTGAAGGTCATCTGCACCTCACCCGCTAGCAGGGCGTTGATCTGCGGTCCGCCACCGTTATAGCGTATGCCCACGATATTGGTGCCTGTCATGGACTTGAACAATTTCGCGGCAAGGTGTGCGGATACGCCGACACCCCCGGACGAGTAATTCAGTTCTCCCGGCCGCGATCGGGCGATTGCGACGAGATCCTTGACGGATTTCGCCGGTAAGGATGGGTGCACGGCGAGTATGGTCGGTGCCTTGTCTATCATGGTGATGGTCGCGAAATCCTTGAGGGGTTCGTAGGGCGTTTTCTGTATCAGCGGGGTGATCCAGAAGTTGCTGCTGGTCACGAGCGTCGTGTAGCCGTCGGGCTTGGACCTGAGCGCGTTCTCGGTTGCGATGATGGAGGGATAGTTTTCAACGACCACCTGTTGCCCCAGCGGGCCGGAAATTCCCTGCGCGATGATGCGGGAAATAAAATCGTTGCCGCCACCGGCCGCGGAAGTGATGATGCGCACGGGGCGGGTTGGAAAGGCCTGCGCTGACACCATGCTGCTGCCGAACATTGACATAATTATTGCTGGTACTAATGCCTTATTTAAACGGTTGTTTTGCATGCTTACTCCTTGGAATTGGCGGCCCAGCGTCCCCTGACAGCTGATTTTTCAACTATGATGGGATATCTTAGTCCATATGTTCGGTGCGGCGTCAACGATAAGCGTTTTTCGGTCTATCCGCGATCAAGGAGATATTGTGAACAAGTCAATGATCGGTTTGCGAACAGCGGCAATCGGGTTTTTGATGTTGGGTTCGGGGACGCTGTGCGCTCAGGAATATCCAACCAAGGCCGTACGCATGATAGCCTCGGGTGCCGCCGGCGGGACGGATTTCGCGGCGCGCCTGGTCGCACAGGGACTCAGTATCAGCCTCGGCCAGCAATTTGTGGTCGAGAATCGTGGCGACAACGTGGCGCAGGAAACAGTCGCGAAAGCGGCGCCCGATGGTTATACCGTATTGGCGACAGGCAGCGGTTTTTGGGTGACGCCGCTGATGCAGAAAACGCCGTACGATCCGGTAAGGGATTTTTCGCCGATCACGCTGGTGACGACCTCGCCGAATATTCTGGTCGTGCATCCTTCGTTGCCGGTCAAGACGGTCAAGGAACTGGTGGCGCTGGCCAAGGCGCGGCCCGGCGAGCTCAACTTTTCCTCGGCCGGGGTGGGCGGATCGGCGCACCTCGCGGCGGAGTTATTCAAGGTGCTCGCGGGTATCAAAGTCGTGCACGTTCCCTACAAGGGGGGCGGTCCGGCGTTGGTCGCCTTGATAGGCGGCGAAGCACAGTTGATGTTCCCGAATGCGGGCGCGGTGGCGCCGCACGCGAAGTCCGGACGGTTGAGAGCTCTGGCTGTCGGCAGCACGCACGCGTCCGTGCTTTTACCGGACTTGCCGACAGTGGCGGCGGCGGGCTTGCCGGGGTATGAAGCGGTCTCCATGGTCGGGATGTTCGCGCCACCGAAAACACAGGTTGCCGTGATCAATCGATTGAATCAGGAGGTGGTGCGTGTGTTGAACAGACCCGAGGCCAAGGAAAAGCTGGTGGCCTCCGGGGTGGAGGCGGCGGGCACCACGCCCGAGCAGCTCACGGCCACCATGAAGTCTGAAATGACGAGACTAGGCAAGGTAATCCAGGCGGCGGGGATACGCGCCGATTAGCAGTCTGTTGAAATTCGATTCGTCACACCGGCGCAGGCCGGTGTCCAAAGAGCGCGAGGCTATCGTATCAACACCTTACTGGATGCCGGTTTTCACCGGCATGACGAAATGATTACGACTGTGACAATTTTCTACAAACTGTTAGTGTAAGGAGGCCCCATGCGCAACAGGTATCTGGCAGCGTTCATGCTGGCGTTAACGTTTTCGGGTGCGGCTTGTGGTCAGACTGCGCCCGCCTCATCCGGCGCGGCATACCCGATCAAGACGATCCGAATTATCACGTCGGGCGTCGGCGGCGGCAATGATTTCATGTCCCGGCTCATCGGCCAGGGAATCGCCGCGCCTCTGGGACAACCCGTCGTGGTCGAAAACCGCGCGAATACCATCATCATGGCGCAGGACGTCATGGCGTCGCCGTCCGATGGTTACACATTGCTGTTCGCCAGCAGCAGCCTGTGGATATTGCCGTTGCTGCAGAAGTCAGCATTCGATGCGGTGCGCGATTTTGCGCCGATTTCGATGATAAACCGCGCCCCCAATATACTCGCGGTGCATCCGTCGCTGCCGGTCAAGTCGGTGAAGGACCTGATAGTGCTGGCCAAATCCAGACCTGGCGAACTTAACTATTCAGCGGGTGGTCCCGGCACTTCCGCGCAACTTGCGGCCGAATTGTTCAAGTCGATGGCGGGCGTCAATATTGTCGGTATCAATTACAAGGGCAGCGGACCGCAGATCAACGCGCTGATGGGCGGCGAAGTACAGCTTACCTTTGCGACGGCGACTTCAATCACGCCGCATATCAAATCCGGCAGGTTGCGAGCGCTGGCGGCCACCAGTCTCGAGCCTTCTGCTTTGCTACCGGGGATGACGACAGTCGCTGCCTCGGGGCTGGCGGGGTTCGAGGCAGGCTCCATCGACGGGATGTTTGTCAAAGCCGGAACGCCCGCGGCCGTCATCGCGCGGCTGAGTCAGGAAGTGGTACGGTTCCTCAACCAACCGGAGGTTAAGGAGAGATTTCACAACACCGGCGTGGAAATGGTCGGCAGTTCGCCCGATCAGTTTGCCGCTGCGATAAAATCCGAAGTGATCCGTATGGACAAAGTAATCAGGGACGCCGGCATACGACTCAATTGACGACGGACGGCGCGTGTTCCTCATTGTTAAAAACACTCTCCACAGATAACCTATGAAAGCCAAGACATGACCCGGCCGCGCACGATATTTGACAAGATTTGGGACGAACATACGATCACGACCGACGACAGCGGACAGACCCTGCTTTACGTGGACTGGCTGCTTTTTGCCGAGAGTTCGTTCAATGAATTCGACGTGCTGCACTTCGAAGGCTACAAGGTGCGGAGCCCCAAACAGGTGTTCGGCGTGGCGGACCACTACACGTCGAGCCGCGGAACGACGTTGGCGGATGTTATCGACGTTGAACGACGCAATCTGATATTGACGCTGGAGCGCAATGCTCGCGAGGGCGGATTCACGTTTTTCGGGCTCGGCGATCCGCGCCGCGGCATTCAGCATCTGGTCGGGCCGGAGCAAGGCCTGGCACAGCCGGGCATCATCATGTTGTGCATCGATTCCCATACCGCCACGCAGGGCGCGGTCGGTGCGTTGGCGTATGGCGTAGGAGGCGATCTGGATCATGCGCTCGCGACGCAGACGATATGGCAACGCAAACCCAAACAGATGCGCATCAATGTCGAAGGCAAACGCGGCGTCGGCGTCGCGTCCAAGGATGTGATACTTGCCATCCTCGCGGAGATCGGCACGGATGGCGGCGTCCAGCATTCGATCGAGTATGCGGGATCGGTTATCCGCGACATGTCGGTGGAAGAGCGCATGACGGTATGTAATATGTCGATCGAAGCCGGCAGCCCGGCGGGTACCGTGGCGCCCGACGCCAAGACCTTCGAGTATGTCCAGGGACGTCCGTTCGCGCCGCGCGCCGGCGAGCAATGGGACGCCGCACTTGCGTACTGGAAGACCTTGCCGAGTGACAGGGACGCCCCGTGGGACAAGGAAGTGACGCTGGATGGCGACCAGATCCAGCCCATGGTGACCTGGGGCAACAGTCCGGAGGATGGCGTGCCGATTACGGACGTGGTTCCGGATCCGTCCGGAGAGCCGGATGCGCAACGGCGCGCCGGCATGGAACGCTCGCTCGAATACATGGGGCTGCGTCCCGGCACGCGCATGACCGACATTGCGATTGATCAGGTATTCATCGGCTCCTGCACCAACGGCCGCATCGAGGACCTGCGCGACGCGGCGGCAATCGTCAAGGGACGCAAGGTGGTCGTATCGTCATTGGTGGTGCCGGGCTCATCCGGCGTCAAGCGTCAGGCCGAATCCGAGGGGCTCGACAGAATATTCAAGGAAGCCGGATTTTACTGGGGGGAGGCGGGCTGTTCGATGTGCATATCGTTGAATGGCGACGCGGTGCCGGCGGGCAAGCGTTGCGCGTCGACGTCTAACCGAAATTTTCAGGGCCGGCAGGGCAAAGGCAGTCGCACGCACCTGGTGAGCCCGGCGATGGCCGCCGCCGCCGCCGTTACCGGCAGACTCGCCGATGTGCGGGACCTCATTCGGTAGGGGATGACATGGAACCATTCAAATCGTTTACCGCCGTGGCAGTTCCGTTCGACATGGACAATGTCGATACCGACCAGATCATACCGGCGCGCCTGATGCGCAAGTCACGGCGCGATGATCTGCACGGAACTTACCTGTTTCGTGATCTTCGTTTTAACGAGGACGGCAGTGAAAAACCCGAGTTCATACTCAATCACCCGGAGTTTCGCAAGGCGCGCATTATCGTGGGCGCGAAAAATTACGCCTGCGGGTCGATGCGCATAGGCGCGATTTACACGCATTACGACTATGGCATACGCGCCGTCATCGTGGAGACCATGAGCGACACGTTTTATCGTAACTGCGTCAAGATCGGCATACTCCCGGTGCGGCTGGACGGCGCGGCGGTGGCAGGGCTGCGCGCGCAGTTGCACCAGCGGCCCGGTGCCACGATCAGCGCCGACCTTGAGTTGCAGTCGGTTACGGGGCCCGACGGGAGCGAACATCATTTCGAGATCAATGCCTTCGACAAACGCTGCCTGATCAAGGGCCTCAACCACATCGGGCTTACGCTCGAACGGGTAACGGAAATCACCACGTTTGAAGACCGCTATTACCAGAAGATGACGTGGTTGCGGCAGTGACGCTCCGGCGACCTCCTCCATTTTTTCTTCGTTTAACGCGAACGATTGCAATTGTTTCAATGATGGTCAGGCAGTACAAACTCTCAACGCGGAGGACGCAGGGGAGCGCAGAGGATACCCGTGCATGGACTCCCATAAGCGCCCACTTAAACGCGTCAGAAATTTTTTCCCTCCCCTTGAAGGGGGGGGGCGCAAAGTTAGCGCTTATGGCATGGATTCCCCGGCCTGCCTTCCCCCGCGCACCTCCGCGTCCTCCGCGTTGGGCGTTAGGTGTAAAAATTTCCTGCCAGGCGTGTCATATATGAAGGAGACAGCTATGCGATTAGGACTTCCCACGGTACTGCTCGTGGTGGCGTGTGCTCCTGCTATCGCGCAGGACGCGGTCAACTATCCTTCCAAGCCGGTGCGCGTCATCCTCGGTTTCGCGCCGGGCGGTTCGACGGATATTCAATCGCGTCTGTTTTCACAGAAGGTGGCGGAGACGCTGCGCCAGCCGTTCATCGTTGAGAATCGTCCCAGCGCGGGTGGCTCGGATGCGCTGGCTCTGGTTGCCAAGTCACCACCTGACGGTTATATGTTGCTGGCGGCATCCGCGACATTCAGCGTGGCGCCGGCGTTTTCCAGGAACCTGCCGGCCGACCCGGTCAAGGATTTCGCGCCGATTACGCTCATGACCAAGGCGCCCTATCTGCTGGTGGTGCACCCGACTGTGCCGACAAAGTCGGTGAGAGAACTGATAGCGCTGGCCAAGGCCAAGCCCGGACAATTGAATTTCGGCGGTTCCCCCATAGGCACTGCCAACCACCTCGCGCCGTTATGGTTGTTTTCGCTGGCCAATATCAAGGTCGTCTATGTGCCTTACAACGGAACAGGGCCATCGGTCACCGCCTTGATCGGCGGGCATGTGGACGCGCTGATGGGAAATACTGTCAGTCTGGCGCCGCACGTGAAGGCCGGCAGATTGCGCGCACTGGGGGTCACCAGCGCCAAGCGCTCAACCATCATGCCGGAGTTACCGACCATCGCCGAGAACGGCGTGCCGGGCTATGATTTCATTACGTTTTTTGGCTGGGTTGCCGCGGCAAATACGCCTCCCGCGGCGGTGTGATCTTCACCTAAATTGGCCGGTTTGAAATCCACGAGCGAATAGCGGTTGTGGGGTGGGCGGGTTCACGCCTCGATCTTGTCTTTCATGCGATAGCTTTTGCCCTCGATGAGGACGGTTTCGGCGTGATGGAGCAGGCGATCGAGGAGTGCGGAGGTGAGCGTGCTGTCGTTGTTGAAGATCTCGGGCCAGTGCTTGTAGGCGCGATTTGAGGTGAGGACGATGGAGCCACGCTCATATCTTTGGCTGAAGACCTGGAAGAGCAGATCGGCGCCGTGTTTGTCGATGGGCAGATATCCGAGTTCGTCGACGACGAGCAGGCGCGGCTGGAGGTACTTGCGCAGTTCGCGTTTGAGGTTGCCATGCGCCTGGGCGGCGGAGAGCGTGTTGATGATATCGACCGCGGTGGTAAAGAGCACCGAGTAGCCGCGCAGACAGGCGGTGTGCCCGAGAGCGATGCTGAGGTGACTTTTACCCAGGCCGACGTTGGAGATGAAGATGACGTTGGCGTTGTCCTCAATAAAGCTCAGGCGGAAGAGATTCTGGATCTGGGGCCGGTTGATCTTCTTCGGCCAGCCCCAATCGAATTGATCGAGGGTCTTGAGCACCGGAAAGCGGGCGAGACCAATCCGGCGTTGAATACTGCGATCTTCACGCCGGTGGGCCTCGCCTTCGATGAGCCGCGCCAGATACTCGACATGAGACCACTGCTCAACATTGGCTTGTTGTATCAGGGATTCAAAGTACTCGATCAGATACGACAGTTTGAGGCTTGCCAATTGCGCGCGCAGTGTTTCGGTGGCGGTTTGGCCACCAGGGGTGATCCGAGGTTCAGTCGTCATTGCCATGTCCTTCATAAAGTGACAGATCCGGTGCGGCGATCTCGATATCCAGGAGATCCTGGCGGCGGGTGAGATGCAGCGCACCGGGCTCGGGTGTCTCCCGGGCCCGCATCTCAAGAATGTTGGCGATGTACTCGCAGCTGTAGGCGGCGAAGGCGATGCCGTCCTGGATTGCCCGGTCGAGCGCATCCACGCCGTAGATCTCGCTCAAGGCCACGATCTTGCGCAGGTGATGGCGCGGGTTCACGCGGCGTTGCTCGATTCCCTCGACATAGACCTGAGCGTGACGCGACAGGCTCAGGAACTGCATCAGCAATCGTTGTTCCCGGGCGTTGCGCCGTTGCGCGAGCAGCGCTTTCGGATGGTCGGGGTCCTCGATATCCAGACGCCGATCGTAACTGCGGACATGACGGGCGATGAGTTTGTCCTGATGGTAAATGCACACCCGCTCGGGATACGCCTTCACGGTCACGCGCTGACTCGCATACTCGGCCGGCACTGAATAGTGGTTGGTGTCCAACGCGACGCGAAACTGCTTGGAAGCGCGCTGGCTTGCGATGCGACCGATATCGTAGGGCATCGGATTGAGCGGGCGCAGACGCGGCTGCTCTTCCCTGAACAAATCCACCGGCCGCTGATGCGTCTCACCATGAATGCGCACATTGGCGATGCTCGCAAGCCACACTTCGGCGGCGGGGTTGACCGCGCTGAAGTCGAGGAAGTCCAGACCGTTCAGGAAGTTCTTCTTGACGTAACCGACGCCGTTCTCGACCCGCCCCTTCTCATTTCCGCGGGCGACGTTGCACGGCGAGATATCGAATCCCCAATGACGGGCGAAATCCAGATAGCGCGGATTGAACACCGGCGCCTCACCGACCACGCGGCTGATCACGGCCGACTTCAGATTGTCGATCATCAGGCGGGCCGGACAGCCTTGAAAGGCAGCGAATGCATGTTCGTGAGCGGCGAGGAAATGCTCCATGGTTTGGGAGACGGTGAATTCCACATACATGAGGCGGCTGTGGCACAACACCATGACGAAGAAAGACAGCCGCCGGCGCGTCGAGCCCACGCCAATCGAGCCGTATTCGCCCCAATCGACCTGGGCGCATTCGCCGGGCGCGAAGGAGAGCTTGAGGAACGCTTCCCGATGCACCGGACGGACCTTGCGTACATAATCCTTGACGATCGTAAAGCCGCCCTCGAAACCTTCCGCGCGCAGACGCTGGAAGATCTGCTGCGCGCTGTACGGGTGTGTCTCCAGCAGGCGAACCACCCTGGTCTTGAACGGATCGAGCCGGCTGCTTCGCGGCACCGCGTGCCGGGCGCGGTACTGCGCTTGGTGTGCCCATGTTGCTACCGTCTGTGCATGCAGGCCCAGCGCACGCGCGGTCTGCGCGATGGTCAGCTGCTGTCGCTCGTGGCAATCCTTGATCTTGCAGTAGGTCTCGTAATCGATCATGGCGCCCGCCCCAAGGCAGCACGTAATCGGCCGATCCGCACGCCGATCTCGTCCGCCCCGAGTTCACGTACTTCATCGCGCAGCGGCGAATCCACGGCCAGCACCTGGTAGAGCGGACGTTGATAGGCGATGAGTCCATTGCGCACCAAATCATCGCGCGCCTGACTCAGGCGCGCGGCGCTCATCGACAGGTATCGAACCAGTGCGGCATCCGAGTAGTAGCTCAGCCCTTGGACATCGGCGACGGTCACCAGAAACAGATACAGCGCCGCCGCCGGGGGATCACAGCGCTCGATGTGCCGGTCGCGAACCAGTCGGTGATCCACCCAGCTGAACTGAAGCGGAATCTGACGGATCCGCTCCGCACAGAGCACGCGTTTGATGGTCATCGCCGATCCTCCCCGCCAAGATGTCTTGCCCCAGTTCTAACAGCCGCCGGGTGCTGCGGGCGATGTCATCTTGTAACGCACTGCCGGTAAATTGAGCGATAAAGCCAATCAAAACAGCCGGTTGGTCGCGCCAGAGATCTTGTAACGCAGGTTGTGGCACGTTTTGAGAATCTTCAGCGATTTCAACCGCCTGCGTCGGGCAGAGATCTTGTAACGCAAGCGGCACCTCCGGCGGCGTCCCTCTTTGGCCTCCCGGCCGTCTCCAGTACCCCGGGTGGGCCGCTCGCCATGACTGCACCCGCGCGACATTCTCGGGGCCGCGAAAGTAGTCCTGGTTCTCCGCTTTGGCCAGCCAGGCGCACCGACTCGCCGCCTTGCTCGCTTTGCGGCAACCCGGTTCGCAACAGTATTTCTGGTGTTTCGCGTTGCGCGGATCGGCTCGGAAGAACGCCCCACAAAACAGACAGTTATGGCTCTCTGCACACGCCATTGTTCGCCCTCCTTGCGCTGAATAATGCGGCGCAACGGCGCGCTGCCAAGCGCACTATGAGCAGATCTGGAGGGAAAGAAAGCGAAGAACGAAGAAGATGGAAGAGCGCGGAAGAAGCACCAGAAAAACTTTTAGATAAAAACAGTCGAAGAAAATCGACGAAGAAAACCCAACACTTTCAAACCGCCAAGTTCAGACGACTTTCAGAACGCCGCTGACACCTGTGATCATCAACAAGCTCAGCGCGGAATTTGCCCGAGCCGTCAAGTCTCCGGAACTCGCCGATCGTATCAGAGGGGAGGGTGCCGAAGCCGTCGGCAGCACGCCTGAGGAGTTCAGGCAACTGATCGCCGCCGAAGTGCCGCGTTGGCGCAAGGTGGTGCAGGATGCGGGGATCAAAGTCGAATAACGAGTTCGACTGCGTTGCCTGCCAGGCCAGGTAACGCTCTATGCTCTATTCAGCTTTGATGCCGGCATCCTTGAATATTTTGTCCAGCCGGCTCATTTCCGACTTCACCGTGGACGCGAGCTGTTGCGGCGAACTGGCGACGGCGTCCATGCCCACGCTGAACAACCTTGCTTTTACCTCGGGATCACCGAGCAGTTTCACTATCTCGGTATGCAGTCGGTCAATGATGGCGAGCGGGGTCTTGGGCGGTGCAAACATGGCGAGCGGTCCTCCCGACTCATAGCCGGGTACCGTAGCCGAGATCACCGGCAGTCCCGGCGCCAATGTGGTTGGTTGCGCGCTGGTTACCGCGAGCGCCCGCAGCTTGCCTGATTTGACGTGTGGCATGATGGCGGCGACTGGTGCGAACATCATCTGTACCTGGCCGCCTATCAACCCTATCACGCCCGGGCCGGTGCCCTTGTACGGAATGGTCACAATGTTGACGCCCGCCATGGACTTGAACAACTCGCCTGCGAGATGAGGTGAACCGCCGATGGACGTCGCCGCGTAATTGAGCGCTCCCGGTTTTGCCTTTGCCAGATCGATCAGTTCCCGTACGGAATTTGCTGCGACCGACGGGTGCACCGCGAGTAAATATGGCGAAATCATCAGCATCGAAACCGGGGCAAAATCCCTGATCGGGTCGTACGGCGCTTTTCTGAGCAAAGGACCCACCCAGAAACTGCCGCCGGTGACCAGTATTGTGTGGCCATCGGGGTTGGCGCGCGCGACGATCTCTCCGGAGACATTGCCTCCCGATCCCCGGTTGTCCACGATGATCGGTTGTCCCAGCGGTCCGGCGATGCCCTGCGCCACGGTGCGTGCCGCGAAGTCGGTGCCGCCACCGGCTTCGGAGGTTACGATGCGGATGGATTTGCGCGGGTAGCTCTGGCCAGATGCCAACGTGCCAGCAAGCAATGATCCTATCGACAGTATCCATACAAGAGCACAACGGGACCGCATAATACCCTCCTGACGATGCTTGTTTCGGTGACGCTATCAACCGGACGCACCATGCTACTACGTGCGAACACGGCTCTAAGTGCTAATCGAGGCGTATGCCGGTGGCCTTCACTACCTTCTGCCATTTGGCGAAATCGTCCTTGATCATCTGCGCGAATGCCGGCGGCGAACTGAATGCGGGATCCGATCCACTGGCGAGTATCTGTTCTTTCACCTCGGGCAGTTGCATGATGCGGCTTATTTCATGATTGAGTTTGTCGACCACCCACTTGGGCGTTCCCACCGTGGTGACCACACCGTACCATTGCATGACCTCCAGCGTCGGATAACCCGCTTCGATAAACGTCGGTGCATCCTCGAACCCGGCAATTCGCCTGGCACTCGTCACGGCGAGCGCCCGGAGCCTTCGCGAACGCACGTGCGCACTGACCGACACTGGGCCACCAAAGGTCATTTGCACTTCGCCGCCCAGCAAAGCCGTCGCGGCACCGCTGGCGCCCTTGTAGGGTATATGCGCGATATTCGCTGCGGTGACCGTCCTGAACAGTTCCGCCATCATGTGTGGCAGCGAACCGACGCCGCCAGAGGCATAATTCAGGCTCCGGGTATTGGCGAGGGCCACCAGTTCCTTGACCGAGTTTGCCGGCACCGACGGGTGGACTACCATCACTTGTGGACTGGTCGAGACCAGCGTGACCGGCGCGAAATCCTTTACCGGGTCGTAGGGTAGATTGCTCTGCAGGCTGGGCAGGATGGCGTGGGTGCTGCTCGTCACCATGAGCAGTGCGTAGCCGTCCGCCGGCGCTCTGGCGACGAGAGCGCTGGCAATCGCTCCTGTTCCGCCTGCACGGTTGTCCACGACTACGGGTGGGCCCCATGCGTCCGTCAGTTTCTGCGCGATGGTGCGGGCAACCGAATCGGTGCCTCCTCCAGGCGCGAACGGCACCACGAAGCGGACCGGTTTCACAGGATAATTCTGCGCCCAGGCGTTCGCAAAGAGCAACGGAGCCAGCAGCCACATGAGCCTTGAAATGTGCAGAGTCCCCAAGCGAGTCTCCTTTGATTTTATCGGAGTTGCAATAAAGTGAAGCGCTCACATTGTAAGGCCTCGTCAATCTGGCGTCGCGTTGGACGCGGCCGATCGACGTTGGTCATGAATCTTCGATTGCACGGTCGGCCGCTGTAAACGTGCCGCGAAACCAGTTACCATCAAGTGCATGCAATTCCGGGCGGCACGGCTCATAGTCGTCTTATAAAGAGCCATGAACGCCCATGTCCACCTGAGGTCCTGCGCATGAATATCGTTGACACGCACGT
>CANJQI010000046.1 GCA_947476215.1 Betaproteobacteria bacterium | reverse complement strand
GACCCGCACAATTTCGGTATTCAGCGTGCTGACGATCGCCGCCGGCGTTCCCGCGGGTGCAAAAATGCTTTGCATCGCGGCCGCCTCAAAGCCCGGCAGTCCCGCGGCTGCAACGGTAGGCAGACCTGGAACCAATTGCGTGGGCTGCAACGTGGTAACAGCCAAGGCCCGCACTTTTCCGGATTTGACCAACGATGAAACGCCGGACGCGGTTGAGAACGAAATTTGAATATGGCCGCCTACCAGATCATTGAGTGCCGGCCCATCGCCGCGGTAGGCAATGCGAACGATGTTGATGCCGGCTCGCACTTTCAGTACCTCGGCGGCAAGGTCTATCGATGAGCCGCGGTTGCCCGAGGCGTAATTGAGTTGCCCAGGCCGTGCTTTTGCGAGCGCAATCAGGTCCTTGACGGTTTTAACGGGCAGAAACGGATTCACCACGATCAGATTGGGGGAAATCGCCGCCAGTGTGATCGGTGCAAAGTCGCGCATGGGATCCCATGGCACGTCATCACGCATGAATGGCAACAGCCATACGGTATTGGCGTTATAGAGCAGCGTATAGCCATCGGCCGGCGCCTTGATCAGTGCTTCCACGGATAGTGAGCCGGGTCGGTTCTCCACGACCACGGGCTGCCCCCCAAGACCGGATAACGCCTGTGCAACGACGCGTGCGCCGAAATCCAGACCGCCGCCGGCCGCGGTCGTCAACATTCGTATCGGCTTGGCGGGAAATGGCTGGGCGTGCGCGCTGGCCGCGGACAACACCGCAAGTGCCGCCGGCAGTATTGCGACAAAAATACGTGTTAAGTACATGGGGCCTCTCCGCAGTCTGGTTGGGTGCCGCGCCGCCGGAGCGGTAAACATCGGAAAAGTGTAGCATGATCAAGCTCATAGCATCGTTTCAACGCACGAACCACCGGCAATCCGCTTGCGCTACACTACGATCCGGAATTGATTACGGGGCTCGTGCCCTGAGTGGGAATTCATGCTCTCACATCGTGTTGCTGGATGGTTGGTTTCAAGTGGTCGGCAGCACGCCGGACCAACTTGCCGCCGCGATAAAATCCGACGTCACCAGAATGGGCAAAGTGATCACGGATGCTCGCATGCGCATTGATTAGAAGGAGTACACATCCATGAAACGCCATGTGCTTACGCTGTTTGCAATCGGCGTGCCGCTACTGAGCCTGGGCCATGCACACGGCCAGACAACTTCCGGTGGCGCTGTTCCGGCGTTCCCGGGCAAGCCCATACATATCATCACCGGCGAGCCGGGCGGTAGTAACGATTTTGCATCGCGCCTGATCGCACCGGGACTCGCCGAGCGCATGGGGCAAGCGGTGATCGTCGAAAACAAGGGCGGTGCGAGCGGCATCGTCGGCGCGGAACTGGTGGTCAAGGCGCCGCCTGACGGCTATACCGTGCTGCTGTACGGCAGCCCGATATGGCTGTTGCCGTTCATGCAAACCTTGTCCTACGACCCGCTCAGGGATTTTCTGCCGGTCACGTTGGTCATACGCTCCCCCAACCTGCTGGTGGTGCATCCATCGGTTGCGGCAAATTCGCTCAAGGAACTGATCGCGTTGGCCAAGGCCAAGCCGGACGCGCTTAACTATGCGTCGTCCGCAACGGGTGGATCCCCGCATCTGGCGGCTGAACTGTTCAAGGCCATGGCAGGCGTCAACATGGTGATGATCTCCTACAAAGGGGCCGGCCCCGCGGTCACCGCCACGATCAGCGGTGAAGTGCAGGTCATGTTCCCCAACGCAGCCTCGTCGGCGCCGCATTTGAAGTCGGGAAAATTGCGGGCATTGGCGGTAACCAGCGCCCAACCGACGGAACTCATACCGGGACTGCCGACCGTGGCAGCATCGGGCCTGCCCGGGTATGAAGCGGTGTCGATGTTCGGCATGTTTGCCCCCGCGAAAACGCCTTCCGCGGTGATCAACCGGTTGAATCAGGAAACCGCGCGCGTGCTGGCACGACCGGAGGTCAAGGAAAAATTCTTTAACGCCGGCGTGGAAGCCGTGGGAAATTCACCGGCGGAATTTGCAACTGCGATGAAAACGGAAATGACGGTACTCGGCAAAGTGATCAGGGATGCAGGCATCCGCGCCGATTAGTCGAGAGCATGCGAACTCTGGAGCAATCTACTCTCCCTGTTTAACCTTAGCCGCATCCAGCTCCGACTTCACGCGCAACGCCTCGCGCATGCGCTCGGCCAGTTCTTCCTGCGACAGTTCGGTCTGCTGATTGTCGTCGCCTACCCACTTTGCCTGCTCTATCGTTTCCGCGTCGGCGACGATCTTGCGCGCTTCCAGTCTCTTCTTGTTTCGACGTAATTCCAGTTGTGCCCTGAGTATCTTCCTGCCCACTACGAAGATAATGAGTAACGCGAGGCCGACGCAGAGGTACACGGTCCACGTCCAGAAGTCGCGACATACCGGCGTCCGGATGTCGTTATCGATGCAAAACTGGATGTAAACCAGCAGTCGCTTGGCCTGTTCCCAGTACTGCTGAAGGATTTCCATGGCTTTCATGGGGCTATCTTTCCGACCTGTCGTGCAAAGGAACTGTTTACTGTCAACGATCGCTACTGATCAATTTCAGAACGTCTCCGATTTCGCGCACCTTATCCAGATCCCACAATGCCTTGAGCAACGTTTCGCATTGCAGGTTGGATCCGTACCCTTCAAAAAACGCACGGAATTTGGCTTCCAGATCGCTGTCTTCCATCGGACTGGTGGCGTGTCCCTTGGGGTTGTCCACTTCCGCCACGACCGTGTTGCCCGAGACCGTACGAATTTTGATGCGGCACTGCGCGTACTCCGGATAGCGCGCCGAAAACTCCGGGACCTCAACCGCCCTGGATTTGCGTATCAGCCCGGCAATCCGCGGATCCACCAGGCGTTCGGCGGAGTACGAATGGGTCGTGAGCTTGCCGTCGAGCAATGCGGCAGCAACCACATAAGGCAGGCTGTGGTCGGCGGTCTCGCGCGTCTTGGGTGCCCAGCGCGACGGATCCGTCGCCATTTGCTCGACCGCCATTTTGTAGGCGCCGATTTCAATTTCGGCAATGTCCTCGACACGCACCCGCGGGCGAATTTGCAGTGCCGTCCGCACCGCCGCCTGCCCGTGATAGCACACCGGAAAACACTTCATGTTGGTGCGCGTGATGTAGCGTGTTGCACCCGGACCGGTCGGCAACGCCAGGTCGAAACGGCCCACCACATCCCACAGGCCACCGCTACCTTCGAAAGCTGCCGTAGGTCCAGTGAAACCCTGGCGCGCAAGCAGCGCCGCAAACACACCGTTGCGCGCACCGTTGGCGCCGGCACAACCTTTCCAGCTCGACAGGTCGCCGGTACGCGTTTGGAACAACGTCATATTGGGGACCAGCGCAAGCGCCGCGGCTTCACCCAGTTGTTCGCGTGTCAGCCCCAGCAGTTTTCCCGCACCCAACGCGCAGGCAACCGCACCGAAGAATGGCGTGTCCCAGCCCAGGGAATTGACGTCTATGGCATCGCAGGCGCCGCAGTAGACATCATAGGCAAGCGCCAGCGCATTGATCAACGCCCTGCCGTCGGCATGCACGGCTTCGGCAACCGCAATGAGTCCGCTGGCGATGTCGCTCGGATGACCGCCGCTCTTCTTCCGATACATGTCATTGATGTCGAGGAAACGCACCATGACACCGTTCGCGAATGCCGCCGCTTCCGGAGTAGTAATTGTGGAACATCCCCAGATGCCGGCCGCGGGAGCGCCGTTGGGCGCGGAATAGCTTTTCGCGAACTCGCGCGCCATGCGGCACACCGGCTCGTCATAGGCGCCTATCGCGCATGCAAATGAATCAATCAGCGTGCGCTTGCTCGCATGCACGGTTTCCGGCGAGAGTCCCGTATATTCGGCCTGCGTGGCGTAAGCAGCGAGGCGGGCTGTGGTGTCATCCATAATATAAGTATCCTCCGATGCGACAATTCCGCAAATTCAGGCAATCACAAACGCGCGCGGAATGCACGCGACCTGCTTCATATCCTCCATGTGCCACAGGCGATCGAGTATGCTGTTCACCCGCTTGCTGCCCAATACGTCCTCGGTCAACATGCGGAATTTCGCATCGATCTGATCGTCTTTTTTCTGCACCGACAGATCATCGATATCGCCTCCCGTCTCGGCGCTGTGCTGCCGGCCGTCACCGGTGGTCACGATGATGCGCGCCCAGTGTTCGCTCGGCAGCCGGTCATGGCTGTTCAACAACGGATGGTCGTCGAGGACTTTTTTGTTGAATAATTTCGTGAACTCCGCATTTTCCACGACATCGATCTTGGTCATCAACGTCCGGATGTCCTGATTGGCCAGATGCGCCGCGTCCACCGAGCGCGTGGTAATCGTGCCTTCAAGCAGCGCCGCCGCGACCAGATAAGGTATGCTCTGATTCGCCGACTCCACCGTCTGCGGCGCCCAGCACCACGACAGCTCGCGGTTGCCCACCAGTTCGTGCGCGCGTTTGTGGGTTTCAACCCGGATGCTCTGCACGTCCTTGACCGCGCCGAACTTGCCGCACAATTTCTCGGCCGCCAATATGGCGGCATGGGTTTCACCCATCGCCGGCCGGTGTCGGGTACGCGCATCCATGATCTTGAATCGAACTGCCTTGCCGCCCATTTCGGCGAGATCCAGTTTGCCCTGCATTGCATGAGCGCGATATCCGGCTTTGCCCTCAAACGGCAAATGAGGTCCTTCCATCCCCGCCTGTGCCAGCAATGCGGCGAACACGCCCGCCCGCCCTGCATGACCGGCGGCGGCGACTTTGTAATGCGTTTTATGATCTCCACGCACCTGATTCAAAATCACGTTGGGCACCGCTGCCATAGACACGCTGTGCGCGAGCTGCTCCGGGGTGAGGCCCAGCAGTTTGCCGGCAGCGAGCGACACACCCAGCGTCGAGAAATTCGTGTTGTCTATACTCATGTTGTACTGCACTGCGTCGCACATTCTGCAGTAAATCTCATAGGCGAGTACGACGCCCAGTAAGTAGTCGCGCCCCCCCAGTTGCGCATGCTCGGCAACCGCCAGCACGGGCGTGATTACGTCGCTGGGGTGGCCGGTACGGCTGCCCGGCCAGTGATAGAGATCATTAAATTCGACGGCGCGTGCGGTCGTCGCATTCACAAATGCCGCCATATCCGGCGTCGTTTTCATGCGCGTGCCGATTATGGTTGCGCCGCGGCTGCTGGGCATGGCCGCCGCAACGTTGCGCGCAGTGCGCGCCGGCACGCCAAAAAAACCGGCTATCAGCACGCCCAGACTGTCTATGGTACGCAACTTGGCGCTGTGTATCGCTTCCGGCGACAGGTCGCTGTAGCTCAGGTTCTTCGTATAGTCGGCAAAACGCTGTTGTACGCTGTCTACCGCCTTGCTGCCCTGTATCGGCTTGCTCACACTGCTCTCCCGGCGCTATTGAATATGAATATTCGCGTTCTTGATCACCTTGGTCCACTTGGCAATCTCGGATTTCATGGTGGATGCGAACTGTTCCGGTGTGCTATCGACCGTCTCCAGTCCCATGTCGAAGAAACGGTCTCTGGTCGCGGGACGGCGCAACACCTGCACGATTTCCTGGTTCAGCCGATTGATGATCGCAGCCGAGGTGCCTGCCGGAACCAGCACGCCAAGCAACGAAACAGACTCATAGCCCGGCAATCCGGACGCCGCCACCGTCGGCACATTCGGTGCCAGCGGCGTCGGCTGCGCACTGGTGACGGCCAGTGCCCGCAACCGGCCCGACTTGAGCATGGGCACCGCCGGCGTTATGGTTGGAAACATGAGTTCTATGCGTCCTGCCAGCACGTCATTGAGTGCCGCCACGCCGCCCTTGTACGGCACGTGCACGATATTGACGCCCGCCATGGTCTTGAATAATTCACCCGCCAGGTGCTGCGTCGAACCGATCAGCGCCGAGGAATAGTTGAGCTGTCCCGGCTTGGATTTGGCGAGCGCGATGAAATCCTTAATGGTTTTTACAGGCAGCGACGGATGCACGACCGCGATATTGGGTGATCGCGTCACCGTTGTGATCGGCGAAAAATCGCGTAACGGATCCCACAGCGGACGGGCGCGCAACAACGGTTCCACCCAGATGACGCTGCCGTAAAGCAGCATCGTATAACCGTCGGCTGCCGCACGCGCAACGGCGTCTATGGCGATGGTGCCAGGCCGGTTATCGACGATCACCTGTTGTCCGAGCGGAACGGATATTCCTTGCGCGATCAGACGCGCAGCGGCGTCGCTGCCGCCGCCGGGCTCAGAGGTGGTGATACGCACCGCGCGATTGGGATAGTCCTGCGCGCCGAGGTCACGCACCACGGGCAGCATCAGGAACGGTATCGTCAACAGGATAACAAGATGGCATCGCAATAGGTCGCACATGGAAAACTCCGGAACTTCAATAGGTGCGGCTCGGCCTGTATAGGCGAGTAAATTCAAACGCTTTTCGGCCATATCCTGCAGGCCAGACTCGGCGAACCCGGCGCATGCAGCAGCCTGGGCACCATACGATCCGACCATGCCTTCATGTCGGGATCCTGATCTTCGTGGTGCGGAAAGTACTGATTGCGCGACTCCAGCGACACGAATTCGTACAACACGCCGTGTTTCGCCCACCCGAATACCGATGACAGCTTGCGCGTGCGTATGACGCCGGGCGTTCTGCCCATCGCGGGCATGCGCCACTGCGTGTACCAGGCGAGCATTTCCTCTTCGTGTTGCCACGGACAATTGTAAGTACCGAACTGTATGCACGGCGCGAGCAGCTTCCCGGGCGCAAAGGTGTTCGTTTCCTGGCACTCGATGCGGTCGTTCTCGGTCATGACGTTGATGCGCTCGCCCGTGCGCATGGCGAGCATTTTGCGCCCCTCGTCCGGCAACTCGGCGTTAATCGCGCCCGGCACGGGGTTACCGAAAACACCGGCGTGGGCGGCCCCGAATATCAGCACATACTGCTGGCCCGCGGGCACGGCGGGATCGTCCGTATGATGCACTGCATTTTTTTCGCGCTGCGAAACGGGTCGTTGCGATTTGTCGACTACCGCGTAGTGCGCGGCCCACAACAAGCCGGGGCGTTTCAACACCCACGGTATATAGATGTCGTGCAACCACGACAGGTAGACATCGCGATGTTCCGCTGCCAGGTTATACCATGTAGCCCAAATTCCCTTGTCCAAAATTCCCCCCCAGAAAAAATGCTCGCGGCGACAGGCGACCCGACTCTATAATCTTGGAATCGGCATTTGGCCGCGGGCCAAATGCCGGAATCCGATGATTGTAAATCATAATCTCACATTATCCGGCCTCACCAAATGACCAATTCCAAACCGTTTACACCGATCGCACCCACCATAGCCGGCGCAATCGCCGATACGCGCCGCCCGCGCATCAAGCTGCCGCCGGGCTCGTGCGATTGTCATGCGCATGTGTTCGGGCCCCAGCAGCAGTATCCATTCGCGCCCGGATATACCTACGTGCCGCCGGAAGCCAACGTCGACAGTTACCTCAAGATGCTGCGCACCATAGGCTGCGAGCGTGGTGTCGTCGTGCACCCCACCGTGTACGGGACCAACAACCAGTGCACCATGGATGCCCTGCGCGCCGGTAAATCGGCGCTGCGTGGAATCGCGGTCATCGATGAAACAGTAACCGACGAGCAGCTTGAAGACATGCATCAGGCCGGCATACGCGGCATACGCCTGCACCCCAAGGTAAAAGATTGGAGTGAAGTGCTTAAGGAAGGCACGCGGCTGGCGGCCCGCATCAAGCCACGCGGCTGGCACATCCAGGTCTTTTTCGACATACGTGCGATGCCTGAAATTGAAAAACCGCTGACGCAGCTGCCGGTCGACGTAGTGATCGACCATTTTTCGCTCGCCTCCGTTGCCGATGGTATCCCGGGTGCGAGCTTTCAGGCCCTGTTGAGACTGGCACGGCACGAGCGCTGCTGGTTCAAACTCATGGGACCGTACCGGCTGTCAAAACAGGCGCCGATGTATGCGGACGTCATTCCATTCGCGCGCGCGCTGCTCGCGGAAGCACCCGAGCGTTGCGTATGGGGCACGGACTGGCCGCACCCCAACGCTCACCGGATTCCGGACGACGGCGATCTCGCCGACATAGTGTCCGACTGGATACCGGACGCGGCGCTACTGCAAAAGGTGATGGTGGACAATCCGGCGCGGCTTTACGGGTTTTAGAGTGCCTAACATAATGAAACGCGAGTGCGCTGTCACGATTTTGGCTCAGAACGCGAAGCAAGGCACGCCGCTTAGTCACTCTAAGCCAGTGACTTGCGACAAAGTGCTGGGCCAAAACTCGTGCCAGCCCGAAGGGTTGAAGCCAGAATCGGCGCTGGCCGCGTTGCTCGACTTGCCAATAGAATAACTATTACCCGCGTCGAGCGCCTTGCCATCACCAATTCTGGCTGCAACGCACTCGCGTTTCATTATGTTAGGCACTCTTAGTAAGAGGTAAGTCCGCCGTCCAGCAGCATGGTCTGCCCGGTAATGTATGCGGCCTGCGGACTCGCGAGATAGCGGGCCATGACAGCGACTTCCTCGGCCGTGCACAGCCGGCGCAGCGGCACGCGATTGATCATCGCTTCCCGAACTTTCGGATCCGCCAGCACACGGGCGCGCGACGGTGTTTCCACCGTGCCCGGTGCTATGGCGTTGACGCGTATCTCATGCGCCGCCCATTCGACCGCCAGCATCCTCGTCATGTGCATGATCGCGGCCTTGGAAATACCGTAGGTCGAACGCTCGGCAAGTCCTACAACGCCATGCGTGGATGCAAGGCTGATGATGCATCCCGGGCGTTTGCGCCCAACCAGATGCCGGCCCATCTGCTGGCTCATGAAAAATGTGCCGCTCAGGTTGACGTCCATGACGGCTTGCCACTCGGCGGGGGTGACATCAAGCGCCGGCTTGCGCAGCGCGACGCCGGCATTGTTCACCAGCACATCGAGATGACCCCATACCGACACCACTTTCGACATGGCATCCACGATACTGGGCTGCGAGCGCAAGTCGAGCGCCACCGCAACCGCCTGTCTGCCTGCGGCTTCTATTTGGGTGACGGTATTTTTCAAGGTGTCGCTATTCAGGTCGGCGACTGCGACATCAAAGCCGTCGCGCGCCAGGCCCACCGCGATTGCCGCCCCCAGCCCCTCGGTTGCGCCTGTTACGAATGCCGTCTTCCTGCTGCTGATCGTTTTTGTTTCCATGATGCGCACTCCATATCATGAGCACTAAAACCGCCGTTACTTTGTCGACTTGGCGTCATCGACCGACCGCGAACGCGGCTTATTCGGTCGGCTCAAGTAACCTCCGCCAACCATCAGTAACGCATTGAAGACGAACATTGGCAACAACCCAAGTGCCGAGCCCATGGCGCCGAATACGAGCGGGCTCACCATCTTGGTCAGATGATTCACCGTTATCTTCAACCCCAGTCCCTCGCCCGATCGGCCCTGCGCGGAGCGCGCGAACATCAGCATGGTGATGATAGGACCGCCGCCGCCCATGCCCAATCCGAAGATGAAAGACAACAGTGCAAGCACATATGCGTCCTTGAAAAACGGAATCAGCATCAGGCTGACCGCCTCGACGTAGAAAGCCAGGGTCAGCACTCGGTCTTCACCATAACGCGCGAGCAGATTCGGGAGTATCGCGCGCACCACGAATATCGCCGCGGCATTCGCCGAAATAACAAAGCCTATGCTGGAAGCGGACAAACCGGCGTCATGAGCGTAAACCGGCATGTAAAACAAATACAGATTGCTGCCTGCGGCAAGGAAACTGCTGGTGATCAGTGTCCTGCGCACGCCGGGATCCGACAGCATCTCCCACATGCCCCCTTGGGCATGCGCGGCCGGCGGCGTGCCGACGCGCAGTTCGTCATTGCGCGACAAAATAAGCACGATAGGTATCAGTGTAATCAGCGCAACGATTGCGCATCCGGCGGCGTGCCCCAGATAATCGATCGAGAAGCCCGCAATCAACGGCCCGGACAGTCCCGCGGTGGATCCGATCAGGCTGTAGTTGCTGTAGTTGCGCGCGCGATTTTCCGGCGTGCTCTGCAGACCCACGATGTTCTGCACGCACACCACGAAGAGTGCGTCCAGCACGCCCATGCCGACCGCCCCCGCGAACAGCGCAGCGACGCCCGCGAACAGGTACGGCACCAGCATGCCCAGCGTACCAGCCGCCGCGCCGGTCAACAGCAGCCAGCGCGCACCGAAACGGTCGGCCAGTTTGCCGGCCTGTACCGCAATCAAGGCCGGGCATATCGAAAACATGGCGGCCAGCAAGCCGACAACAAATGGACTGGCGCCGAGTTCCACCGCGTACAGCACCAGCAGCACGTTGGCGGCGCGCAGACTGCCCTCGTGAATTGCGGTTAATGCAAATGCAAAGTAGATCGCCATCGGGATCCGAGTTTACCGACAAAACCCCGCCCACGGCAAAATGCCGACGACTGTTGCGGCGTATCGTTTTTTTCGACAGCCGGGAAAAGGTGTCGGGAAAAGGTTGCATAGTTCAGGCGCCTGGAATAAATTGCGCGCTGCCTGATTGATAGTAAGATGCGCGAAATCCAAGGGAGGCAAATGCCATGATCGTCACTCAACGTAGATCCATCATCGGCGCCATCGTGGTGGTTGCACTGTTCAGCGCGACAACGACCTCGGCAGCGGGTTTTCCGGAACGTCCCGTAAGGCTGATCATCGGCACCTCGCCCGGCGGTGGCACCGATGCCATAGGACGGCTGATGTCGAATTCGCTGGCCAGTCAGTGGGGCCAGTCGGTGGTGGTCGACAACCGGCCGGGTGCAGACGGCATGATAGGCATGGATGTAGTCGCCAAGGCAAACGCGGATGGCCATACGCTGGGAATAAATAATGCCAACCACACCGTGCGTCCCCTTTTCAACAAGCAGCAACCATTCGACACCGTCAAAAGCTTCACCTCCATTATCCTGCTCGCCTCGGCGCCGGACATCATTCTGATCAACCCGTCGAACTTGGCCGTGAAGTCATTGCAGGAGCTGATCGCGATGGCGAAAGCGAAGCCCCGGCAACTCAATTACGGAACCGCCGGGCCGGGCACCGTGCCCTCGCTGGAGATGGCGAATTTCGCGCAACGCGTCAAGATCGACATGGTGGAAGTTCACTACAAAGGCTCCGGCCCGGCGCTGGTCGGATTGTTGACGGGCGAGGTGCAGGTCGGCTTCGCGGCGGTCGCGGGTGTTCTGACTCACGTCAAGGCGGGCAGGTTGAGGCCGCTCGCTTCGGGTTCCAAGGTGCGTCATCCTCTGATGCCGGATGTAGCCACGATCGCGGAGGCCGCGAATCTGCCGGGGTTCGAGGCCGGAAACTGGTACGGCATACTCGGCCCGGCAGGCATGTCCTCCGGGCTTACGCAGAAGTTGTACGGCGACTTCATGATCATGATCAAGGCGCCGGAAATCGTTGACGGTCTCGGCAAGCAGGGCTTTCTGATCAGCACGCTGAATCCGGCGGAATTCCGGCAGTTCATGGTCAACGATATGGCCAAGTGGACGGAGACGGTCAAGGCGCTCGGCACGAAATAATCGCAATGCGGCCTAACAGGCCGTTGAAAATAGATTCGTCACACCGGCAAAGGCCGGTGTCCAGAAAACGCAAGTCAATCGAAACAACACCTTACCGGCATGACGGAATGATAACCACTGTCACAATTTTCAACAAACTGCTATCGAAGCCCGCCGAATTCGCCTCAATACTGAAACAGATCATGCCGATACTCCGGATCACGCTTTGCGCCGTTGCGCCCATCGTTGCCTTGATGTGCGCAAGCCATGCCACAGCTCAGGATTATCCGAACCGCGCGATACGCATCGTCACCTCTCCGATCGGCGGCGGCAACGACCTGATTTCGCGTCATATGGCGCAGGGTCTGAGCGGCCCTCTTGGCCAGCCGGTCATCGTCGATAACCGCCCATCCGGCGGCAACACGCCGGCTTTGCTCGCGCTGCAGGCCGCCGCCGATGGCTATACGCTATTGCTGCAAAGCGCGCCGCTGTGGATAGGGCCACTGCTGCAGAAAACACCGTTCGATCCCGTGAAGGACTTCGCGCCGATTTCGCTGGTGGGCACGGTAGCCAACGTGCTGGTCGTGCATCCTTCGTTGCCGGTCAAGTCGGTGCGGGATTTGATCGCATTGGCTAAATCCATGCGCGGCGAACTCAACTATGCAACCACCGGCACCGGCGCCTCGAATCATCTGGCGGGAGAACTGTTCAAGCACATGGCCGGCATCAACATAGTGCGCGTGAATTACAAAGGCACGTCGCAGTCGCTCAGCGACCTGATCTCGGGTCAGGTACAGTTGATGTTTGCCATTGCATCCTCGGTATCGCCGCATGTGAAATCCGCGCGAGTCAGAGCACTGGCAGTCACCACCGTAGCCCCGTCGGTGATATTTCCCGGCCTGCCGACCGTGGCCGCCAGCGGCCTGCCCGGCTATGAATCCGCGGCGCCCTATGGCTTGTTCGCACAGGCAAAAACGCCTGACGCCATCATCCGGCGCTTGAATCAGGAAAGCGTGCGCTTTCTGCACACCGCGGATGCGAAAGAAAAATTTCTCAGTGCCGGCGCGGAAGTGGTCGCCAGTTCACCGGAACAACTGGCTGCCACCATCAAGTCGGAAATAGAGCGGCTGGGAAAAGTGATCAGGGACGCCGGCATCCGCGCTGACTAGGGCACGGGCGGCCTATCCGCCTGGCCCGTCGATCATGATGTAGCCGATGAGTTCACCGACGTTGCGCTGCATGTCGTCCATGAGATCGTATAACAGATAGCGCAGCGCCAGCATGCCGACCAGTTGTTGGTTGCGATCCAGGACAACCAGATGGCGTATGTGTTGCTCACGCATCAGTTCGGCCGCGGCGGCTACCGTGGTATGCAGGCCGACCGACACGACCGGACTCGACATGATGTCGCGCACACGAATGGACTTTGCATCGCAACCGGCAGCGACGACCTTGCGCATCACGTCGCGTTCCGTCACCACGCCTATGACACCAGAACGGTCGATCACCGTGGCCGCACCGACATTGCGCTCGCTCATGGCGTTCGCCGCCTGGGCTACCGTATCGTCCGGCGCCACCGTCAATGGCTGCTTGTTGCCCAACCGTATCTTGCCCATGTTGCCCTCCCCTTTGAAGGTTGACGGACCATATTACTACCGGGATCGACCGTCGGAAAGTGTTGTAGCTCAACCGGCGCGGGTGGCCCGAGCCATCTTGCGATGGAGTTATTCAGGAATACGATACAAATCAACGTCGTGCACGTTCCTTACAAAGGCTCCGCGGCGGCATCCGCCGAAATTGCCGCACCACACATACACATGATGTTCACCAGCCTTTCCACCGTTCAATCGTTCCTTGCCTCCGGCCGATTGCGCGCGCTGGCGATCGCGCGTCTGAAAAGGTTACCCGCCGCGCCGGATGTTCCCACCATAGGCGAGTCAGGCATCAGGGGACTGGAAGCAAGCACGTGGTGCGGCGTGCATGCGCCCGCGCGTACGCCGAAAGCCATCATAGTGAGCGGTCATCGCAAATCGGACTTTTTCGACAGAACTGCCGTTTCTAGTATGATGCGGGACCAGACAGCCACGATTGTGAATGTCATCAACCGAAGAACCGTTTCTTTGAGGAGGGCTGCGACATGAACTCGATGCAGCGATTTGGGGGCGCAGCAGCAACGCCGGGAATTCTGCTTTGCGCAACGGTGGTCATGGGTGCATCGGCCCAAACCTATCCCGACAGACCGGTCCGCCTCATCGTTCCGACCGCTCCTGGTGCGAGCGTGGATTTCATTGCCCGCCTGACAGGACACCATCTGACGAAGGCGCTTGGCCAACAAGTCGTGGTTGATAATCGCGCCGGGGCAAACCAGCTTATCGGTACGCAGATCGTCGCACGCAGCGCTCCAGATGGCTATACGATCCTGACAACCTCGACGCCGTTTGTAACGCAGCCGCTGCTGATGACGCCTCCGCCCTATTCGCCCGTAAAGGATTTCGTCCCAATCACCCTTGCCGCCGAGTCGCCCAACATCCTTACCGTTACGCAATCATTGCCTGTGAAGTCGGTCAGTGACCTCATCTCCTACGCGCGAGCAAGACCAGGGCAGCTCAATTATGCTACCGGGAGTGCAGGCGCATCTCCACACCTCGCGGCAGAACTGTTCAAGGTCATGGCAAAAGTCGACATGGTGCGCATCGGCTATAAGGGCGCAGGGCCTGCGATTATTGATCTGATAGCTGAGAGATGCCAGCTGATGTTTGCGACAGCGGTATCGGTACTGCCCCACATCAGGTCCGGGAAGCTGCGGGCGCTGGCGGTGACAACGATAAGGCCCTCATCATTGGTCCCGGATCTGCCAACTATAGCCGCCAGCGGCCTGCCTCGTTATGAGTCCAGCGTATCACTGGGCTTTGTGTTGCCAGCCGGTACCGCATCTGCAATCGCGGCGAGGTTAAACAAGGAAATCGTGAAAATAATCCAGGATGCGGATGTCAAGCGAGCGATGCTGGCTGAAGGAGTTGACGCGGTTGCGAGTACGCCCGCCGAGTTTGCTGCGTTTATCAAGGCCGAAACGGAAACATGGGGCGCACTTTTCAAGCAGATAAACCTGCGTGTCGACTGAATGCCAGGTGACACTGCTTACCATGACCACCTGCACCGTGAGCGGACACGTCATGTCGATGACGGATACGATGGAGCACTAAAGCCAGCAAGTAAAGGTGCTGGCGAATGTACGCGCTGGATGCCTCGATAACAAGTTACTGACGATCTTTCCGCGCAATTACGCAGCTGCAAACATCTGCCGAGTCAAGATTCAATTACCCACTCGATAGCGCCGCTCAGGGGGCGTCCCCGCATTAAAATGAACCGGAGACAATGCCGGCACCGATACGGCATTGCAGGTCTTTCTGATCCGGAATGTTTCTATCGGAGGACGCCAGCCTGTCTTGAACTCGCACGCAACTTCCACGCACGAAATACTCTTGAGCCAGGAACAAACCTTCACTTCGGAGCCGTCGGCCTTGCTGATCTCGGTGAGAAACGACGCCCCGGGATAAAAAGGCTTGTTGCCCCCATCCTGGGAATTTACATCCTGCAGGACCGTAAAAAAACTGCCGTTCAATTCCAGAAGTTCAAGCACTTTTTCCATGAACAATGAAAGATTGGCCGAGTATGAGAATCCGCCGATCACGTCGGAGATGAGTTGATATTTTCCCAGATCTTCCAATGCATATTCCTGCAGGCCTTTTCCGAACAAGTACTTCATCTTGGTCGTCGCAAGCATCGCGGATGTCTTGTGCCAGAGAAATGTTCTCCTGTCTTCTATGGAAATCGCCACCGATTGCGCCTTGCTGCCACGTTTCTCACGCCCTTCCGGGTGCCTGTAGTCGTAGTTTGAAGTGTAGTAGTCGAGGATTGCAAACCCTTTCCCCGCGCCGACATCCAGCCAGCGGTCGTTAGGGCCCAACGCCGCGAGCGTTCCCTCAAATCCCGATGCCAGAGCACCCGCGTAATTCTCAAGCGAACGGTCGATAACGTAGTTCTCGAGCATTTTTTCTTCGTCGGTTTGATAGATTTTCTCCTGCTTTGCCCGTTCCTCATCAAACGGCGAACCGGAAAGATCGGCAGCGCCGGCTGTTGACAACCATGCAATTTGCAAAATGATGGCGGCGACCCGGCGCAGATTTCCTGTTTTCATTCCTGCATCTCCTTTCAGACGATCAAGCGCCACGACGTGCGCGATTACTTTTTCCTGGCATTGAACAGGTCACCACTCGCGATGGCGGTTCCAAAGCTTGCCATCGCGTAGTCATTTCTCTTGCCGCCCGAGAAACCGATCGCCGCGGCCGTCAGCGCGCCGGCAAAGGTAAACTGGAACGCTTCCGTGGTTTCCGGAAAATGTGATGGGAACTGTGCATCTTCATGGTTTGCGCCTTTGATCGAGACTTCCGCGACTCCACGTTTTATGTAACGATAGAAATAGTCGCGATTGCGCGTAGATGCAATGTTCTCGTCGGCACCCAGCACTATCACCGGCACCGTGACTCGCCCGAGGTATGACGGTGACCGACTGTCCGCGGTTGCGGGGTCGAGCAATACCGCGCCCGATACCTTTGCCCCGGATGCCAGAGCGACAGTCACCGAGTATGCGCCAAACGAATGTCCAATCAATACGATCTTATTCGCGTCCACGCCATTGTCGATTACACCCGGCGAACTCTGAATGAATTTGACCACTTTCGCCAGCACCCTGCCGTTTCCGACCCATGCCGACTGGGCGGGCAACTCCAGAACCAAGCTATGCACTCCCCACGACGCCAGATGCATGGCCTGGTAGCGGTGATCCTGCTTCTTACTGCCATAGCCATGCATGAAAATCGCCAGCGGCGCCTTTGCGCCATGCGCGGACAAGTACAAATCCGTTTTGATGCGCTCCTTGGCGGACAAGCGAAGTTCGAAATCCTCTTTCTCGGTTACCGGAAATGGCCCGCGTAACCTGAACTGACCAAGATCCGGTTTGTTGGCGAACAAATACGCCTGCAGCGCACTAAAGTTATCGGCCTTCAGCGGCGTAGTGCCAAGACTCGGCAACGCGCCACAATTGCCCGTGAGTGTCAGCCCCAGGAAGATGACGACGGCAAACCCTGAACGCGAGATCACATCAGTCACCTGCTGCAACAAACTGGATCGGATCACGGATGCAACAAACTCGTCAACTCCGACATGTTCTTGACTGCCTCAAAATCATGCAAAACTTTGAGACTTGCTTCGATCTTGTTTGGCGGCAGTTTGCTGAGCGGCACCAGCTTTCGATATTTCGCATCGACATCCGCCCAGTCTATGCCGCGTGGGCCGGAACCGCGCGGGAAATCCACATGGCTCGAAAACTTGCGTCCATCTTTCAGCGTAATCGTGACGGTGGCGCCGTGATGATGCGGGAACCGGTCCGGGTAAGGTTGGGGATTCGGATCCAGGGTGACCGTGTCGATTAGACGGGCGATCACCGGATCCGCAACCTTTTCCGGCGTGGCATGTATCCAGCCATAACCCCGGTCGGCAACCGCCGCCGCCAGAAAATACGTTAGGCTGTGCGCAACGCCGATCAGGTCGGTCGGATGCTTCTCGCCAGGCAGCTTCTTGTACTTGGCTGCCGAAACCATGATTTCCACGACCTCATCCGGATTGACGTTGCCGGCTAGCGCCGCGTTGGCGGCCGCCTCAGCTGCCGCGTGCGCGGGATGCGCGCCAGGGACGAGTTTGATCGCCATCTCGGTGGTGATGTCCCAGTCCTTGCCGAGGTCCTTCGTGAAGTCTTCCAGATGCTCGCCGCCGTACGCGGCGAAATATCCGTGCGGGGCCTCAAGTACGTTTTCTTCCGCGACCAGGCCCTTGCGGGCCGCCATCGCGGCATTGATGCCCAGCATCGCGGACAGGCCAGCATGATATTCGCGCGCAACGCTGGTATTGGCCGCGATCGCCAGTCCGCCTATTGACGTCGCGGCGATCGCAATGGCCTGCGTCATCTGCGCCGGCGTCAGTTTGAGTATTGTGCCGCTGGCAACCGCGGAACCGAAAATCGTCGCAATGGAGCTGTGAAATCCCCGCGTACCGCGTCCGGGCGTCAGTGCCTCGTCGACGCGTCCGGCGATCTCGTAGCCCAGCACCATGGCGCCCAACACGTCGCGGCCATTCGCACCGGTGCGCTCCGCCATCGCAATGGCGGTTGTCGAAACTATGGTTCCGATATGCGATATGTTGCGCAGATCGCTGTCATCCGACGCCGCGGAGTCACTCATGACCGCGTTTACACGTGCCGCGTCGGCAACCGGCAATTTAGGGCCGGCATCGAACCAGATGGATGCGTCCGGCGTGCCGGCACGCTCCTTGGCGAGCTCGCGTATGATATTCGAGGAAACAATGTCCGCGCCCATCGCCGCGCTGGCTATGGTGCTGGCGATTACCATGCGCGCACGTTCCAGCGCGAGCGGCGGCAAATCGCCGACTTTGGTGTCTGTCAGGAATTTACCCCATATACCGGCAGTACTCATTTGCCCTCCCTTTGTTGAACTTTCCCAAATTCGTGACAGCGAATTTTAGCCATTCTCACCCTCGTCCTCCGGGATGGTCGGGGTGAGGGATTGAGCGTTCAAACTGTCATCTATTATGAAACGCTCAATGAGCTGTCATTTTCATTGTTTCATGCGCCGCCGCACCATGCCACATCAATCGGGGCGTATGTTGGAGCCCTTGATGACACGCGCCCATTTTTCATTCTCGGACTTCATGAATACACCAAACGAATCCGGCGTGCTGCCCACAGGTTCCCAAGCCTGCGCAGCGAGTTTGTCGCGGATATCGGTCAATGTGAGCACTCTGGCAAGCTCGCCGTGCAGGCGCATGACGACATTGCGCGGCGTGCGGGCCGGCAACACCATGCCATACCAGTTATCGATCTCGAAACCGGGTATGGTTTCCCCGGTTGTCGGTACTTCGGGCAACAGCGCCAGGCGCCTGCCCGCGGTGGTCGCCAGCGCCCGTAATTTCCCGGACTTCACATGCTGCAAGCCGCTCACCACGGCGCTGAATGCAAACTGCACTTCGTTCGAAAACAGCGCGTTGAACGCGGGCGCCGTTCCCTTGTAAGGCACGTGTACCGTCCGGATTTTCGCCATTGAATTCAACAATTCACCCGAAAGGTGAGGAAGACCGCCGGTGCCGCTGGATGAGTAGTTGATCTTGCCCGGATTTGCTTTCGCATACGCGATGAATTCTGCCAGCGTCCTGGACGTGAGCGACGGATGGACGTAGAGCAGGGAAGACACCGAAATAGCATGGCTGAGCGGCGTGAAATCGCGCCGTATGTCGAATGGTAATTTTGGATATAGCGAAGGATTGACGGCGAGATTGCCCGCAGTACCAAAAAACATCGTGTAGCCGTCAGCCGCCGACTTAGCCACGATGTCCATCGCGATAATGCCGTTGGCGCCATCGCGGTTGTCGATGATGACGGATATCCCGCTGCCTTCAAATAATCGCGGCGCGATCAGACGAGCCGCCACATCGAGCGGACCGCCGGGCGGGAATCCAATCAGCATGCGCACCGGCTTTGTCGGAAAATCCTGACTGAAAACGACGGCCGTGCCCATTGCGAGCAAAACCGTGATGATCCATCTGCAATATGTACGCACGAATGCCAATTCCGTATCAGGCGGCTTGCAGACTGCAGGCACGCATAACGTACTGGGTAGTCGCCCAGTTTGCCGACAGCACCGGACGTCGGATTTCCTTATGCAAATCAGCGATGATTTCGCGTGTCGGCAGCTGCGCACATGCAATAAACAGCGCCCCGCACTCATCATCCACGGTAGTCCGCGCCAACCGCGCCACCGCATCAGAACGTATGCGTCCAAGGTCGTCGACGGTGGCCGCATAAAAACTGTCGAAGCGCCGCACGCGTATGCCGCCATCTTTGAGAAACGCCTTCAACTGCATATTCACGGCCTCCATGTAGGGCGTGACCAGCGCAATATCGTTGGCGCCGGTTTCCTGCAGCGCAAGAACCATCGACCGTGCCGTGGTGACGACAGGTTTGCCGGTGATCTCGCCGAGTTTGCGCGCCAGCTGCGCATCGCCTGCCGGCCCGGAAATAAATCCCGCGGCCGTGCAACCATAAGCGACGACGTCGATTTCAGGCACGGCAAATGCCGCCGCCAGATCGAGCGCCTGACGCGTATACACCGGCAGCGTTTCGGTGGTCAACAGTCCCTTGCCGCGGGGAATGTGCACCGTCTTGCAGGTTGAACCACGCGGCAGCCAGGCGAGCAACTCACCTTCAAAAGTAGTATTGTTGATGGGAACCATCAGTCCCACATTCAGGGCTGCATTCATGTCGGTCGTAGCCGTTTGACGAGTGTGCTCAATTGTATCCCAGGAGATAGTTTCATGTTGATGCAACGAATTGCTGGCGCAATGCTTGGCGCGAGCCTGTTGATCGCGGGCACGGGTCTGGCATGCGCACAGGACTATCCGCACAAGCCCATACGCATCGTGACAGGCGGCGCGGGCGGCGGAACGGATCAGGCCTCGCGTCTGATCGCGCAAGGCATGAGCGGCAATCTGGGCATTTCGGTTCTCGTCGACAATCGATCCGGCATACTCGGATCGGAGCTGGTGGCCAAATCATCGGGTGACGGCTATACCATCATGCTCTCGGGCAGTAATCTGTGGCTCGCACCGTTTCTGCAGGACAAAGTTCCGTATGATCCGGTCGCCGATTTTTCACCGATCACCCTAGCGGTAAGCGCGCCCAACATACTGGTCGTGCATCCATCGGTTCCGGCTCACTCGGTGAAAGAATTGATTTCCCTCGCCAAGGCACGGCCCGGCGTGCTGAACTATGCATCGGTCGGGACCGGCGGCTCCAACCACATTGCGGCGGAGCTGTTCAAATCCCTGTCCGGTGTCGACATGGTGCGCATCAGTTATAAGGCCGGCGGCATCGCATTCGGCGAATTGATCGCCGGCCAGGTGCAAGTGATGTTTGCAACCATGGGTGGATCCACCCAATATGTCAAAGCGGGAAGACTGCGAGCGCTCGCGGTAACCACGGCCCAGCCTTCGCCACTGGTTCCAGGCCTGGCCACGGTGGCCAACTCCGGCCTGCCCGGTTACGAGGCGGCGACGATACAAGGCATATTTGCACCGGTGAAAACCCCGGCGGCCATCATCAACACCTTGAATCAGGAAATCGTGCGTGTGCTGAACAAACCCGACATAAGGGAAAAATTCAACAACGTCGGTGTCGAGACCGTGGGCAGTTCCGCAACGCTGCTTGCGGCGACCGTGAAATCGGAAATGACCCGGCTGGGGAAAGTCATACAGGCCGCGCGCATACGCGCGGATTAATGTTGATGGTCACGGGCTCGACCCGGCCCCCGGCTGGTCATCACGGCGCCGCAACCCACCATCAATGCGCTGATCATGAACACAGGCCACAGACCAAACGCCGACGCGACAAAACCGGACACCGTGGGGGCGATGACACGCACGACGTTGTTGACTGTCTGCCTTAGTCCCAGCGTTTCTCCCGAACGGCCCTTGGCAGACAGGCTGAACAGCAGCATGGTCGTAATCGGTTGACCGCAACCCATGCCCAGCCCGAATATAAATGAGATCGCAGCCAGCGCAACAACATTGCTGAAAAACGGCACCAGCAAAAAGCCGGTCGCCACGAGGCAAAACGAGTAAACCAGCATCTTCTCTTCCCCCAGCCACCTGACCAGCGTGGGCAGGATAACCCGCACGAAAAATGAAGCGATCGCACACGTGGCGAGTATCATGCCGATGGCGGATGCCGAAATCCCGATGCCGTGACCGTACACCGGCAGGTACAGCGTGTACAGGTCCAACGACACAAGCACTATGGTGCTGGTTATCAATATGCGCACGATAGCCGGGTCTTTGAGCGTATCGCGCAGACTGCCCGCGGCCACGGACTGGCGCCTGCCGCCGGGCAGCAATTTCCCCCAAAGCAACAGCATTAAAGTTGCGATGCTGGTAAGCGATGCCACGTACAGGCAGGCAACGGCGTGCCCAGAGTAGTCGATACCAAATCCGGCGATCATAGGCCCCACAAAACTGGTAGTGGCACCGATCAGACTGAAGTTGCTGAAATTTTTCGACCGCTCCTGCGGCGCGCTCAGAACGCCGACCAGATTCTGCAACAATACATTGCAGAAAGAGAACGATATCCCCATCGCGACGCCGGCCACGTACAGTGCCGACAACTCACGTAAGAAATACGGGACCATCATCCCTCCCGCCCCGCAGACCACTCCGACCAGCAGCAACCAGCGCGGGCCAAAGCGATCGGAGAACATGCCGACGGGCCACGACAGCACGAGGGGAAACGCGAAAAACGTGGCGACCAGCAACCCCACGTCTGACGGCGACGCACCAAGCTGGAGCGCGTACAAGGGAAGCAACACGCGTGATGAGGTAACGGTGCTGTTACAAAGCAATGCCAGCGCAAATGTCAGATACAGGGTCATGTTTTTCCGGGACGACCGCCCACCATCAGGTCTGGCAAATAAAACATTACAAAACAAAGGCTTATATTAACTTACCGCCTCGCGCAACGTTACGGAGTGTGGGCCCCGACGCGCTGCAACACTTCGCAGCCCATCAGCGTTCGGCAGTGGCCAGGGATCCGCTCCTGATTATTCGATCTTACCCAGTGCAGCGGACGCTTGGGCAACGAGCCGATTCTCAACGCCGCGTCTCGCCGTTCAGGTCACCCGTGCCTGCGCGAGGACGTCGACCAGGTCATCAATTTTGTCCATCCTGTCCAGGTTCTGCGTCATCTCCACCACGCGCTCGATCTGCGCCGGTGGCAGACTGTGCGCGGCCAAAGTCGAAAACTTGCGCACAATCTGTTCGAATGTCAGTGGACACTGCGGGCTGCCCGGGGAATTCGTCATTTCTTTTCTGAGCGTCCTGCCATCGCGTGTGCGCAGTGTCAGCTTGACGGCATGGCGGTTGCCGGGCCCCTTGCCATCGATCTCGGGATCTATGTCCGCTTTCATGCGCTTTATGACGTCAAGTATGCGCGGATCGCGCAGCCGGTCTTCACGGTATTGATTGATCGATGCGTCGCCATCCACGGCAATTGCCGCCAGCCCGAAAAACAGATTCATCTGCGCAGCGGTCACGTCCTGCGCATTGTATTCCCACGCACAGTGCACATACGTCATCTTGTGCACGCCGGCGTGCAACTCGGCAATGTCATCCGCGACCAGCTTATGCTCCTGCATCAGCTCGCGCAGTGCGAACAAGGCAGCGTGTATGCTCGCCACTGACGGATAGGGTTTGAATCCAACCACCAGCGTTTCCCATTCCGTACCCAGGCCCTGTGTCACTCGTGCCGGGTCCGGCTTGTCGCTCAACGTCGTCAGAAAACCGCCGAAGTCCGCTTCGACGATATTTCTGATGCCGCTGTAACCGCGCCGCGCCAGCAAGGCACCGTATATGCCGCTTTGCGCGGCGCGTCCCGAGTGCATGCGTTTGACCATCGCGCCTTCCTGCGCCGACATCAATCCCGCCGACTGGGTGCCCGCGATGCCCAGGGCATCCAGTGTTTGCTCGGGACTGAGCCGCAGAATGTTTGCCGCCGACGCCGCAGCGACAAATGTCCCTGTGGTGCCCTGCGGGTGCCAGCCGCGAAAAAACAGACTCATGGTGGCGCCCATTCCGACCCGCGTACCCACTTCATAACCAGCCACCATTGCGGTGATGATGTCACGGCCGTTGCGTGCGCCTTCGGCTTCGGCGCAGGCCAGTGCCACCGGAAAGCAGATGGATCCAGGGTGAAAAAATGACGGCTTATGTGTATCGTCGAACTCGAATGCGTGCGCTGCGCTGCTGTTCGCCAATACCGCCTGCGACAGCGATGTGCGGTATCCACCGCACAACACCGTGGCACGCGGTGTCCCCCCTTCCGAGCGGATCATATCTATCAGATGACGAGTCCATGGCAGCGTCGCCCCATGGAGTGAACAACCGATGCTGTCGAGCACCAGCCGTTTTACGTGACTGACGACTTCCGGCGGCAGGTCTGCGAATTTCAATCCGGCCGTAAACTGCGCCAGCTTCCACGTTGCATCTTTGGCCAGCGCTGATACTTTGGATGATTCGGAATTATCATTCATAACAGTCAGGCAAGCTCGACAACAACCTGATCTCCATTTGCGCGCAGCCTGGTTCCATAAACCGCACTCTTTTTGCTGATCTTGTCGAATACGCCTTGCACATCCTCGATCTTCTGCGGCGTGATGCGCATTTCATCGTCCTGACGAACAAATTGAAACGCGGCGCTGTCGAGCTTTCGGCCGGAGAACATCAGGCGCACGAGCAAACCGGTCCAGCCACGCTTGCGACCGCCGTGCCCGATATAAAAGGACAGCGCGCCCATACCGTAGAAAATCGGTTTGCCTTTGTAAATTTCAACCGGCAGCACATGATCGTGCGGCCCATGTCCCATGACCACGTCCGCGCCCTCGTCAATCGCCGCGTGCGCTATTTCGGTCATGTACTGCAGTACTTCGTCGCCGTTGCCCCAATGCAGGGACGCAACCACGATATCGCTTTTTTCGCGCAGGGATTTCACGTCATCCCGGAACCGCTGCAGATACTCGGGATCTGTCCAGGTAACGATAATGGGTGCGACGCCCGGACGATTCATGGGCTGCACCTCACGATGCAGCGGCACTTGATACGCGGTATTGCCCCGGATCACCGCCACGCCGGGCGCGTCGTCTTTCGCTTCATGGTTTGCGGTCCAATAAACCGAGGTACGCTGAAGGAATCCTATCCTGGTGTCCCCGCGCTTAAGCACTATCGGAGCGCGTGCCTGGGCCAGATTGTCGCCCGCACCGGTATGCGGAATGCCCAGTTCGTCGAGGCGCTTGATCGACGCCCTGACCGCGACCTCGCCGAAGTTGACGTTGTTCGCAATGCCGACTGCCTGCACGCCGCCGCGCTTCAGCGCCTCGCCTGCCACAGCCGCCGGCGCAAAAAATGCTGGATTGTTGTGCGGTCCGCCGCCCGGCGCATCGTACAGGCAGCACTCAAGATTTCCGTAAACCACGTCGGCGGCCCGGAACTCATGCTCGACCAGCGTGAATGGCTGGCCCGGGTCTTGCACGCCGAGAAGATTGATATCTCCGGTTAATATCATGCTAAGCGACATGCGTGGCTATCCTTTTCTCAGATTGGCTGTAAAGATGAAACGATGCACTGGCGAGCAACAACGCCGGTCCTGCTCACTTAATCGGCGCGCGTACCCGATACTTTCACAATGCGCGTCCACTTCTGTATGTCCGCGCGTATGAAAGCACTGAATTCGTCAGGTGAATTCACGGCAATTTCGAAGCCCACTTTGTCGAGCACCTGCCGCACATCGGGCGCTTTAAGCAAAATCGCAGCTTCGGAGTTGAGCCGTGCAATGATTTCCCGTGGCGTACCGACCGGTGCCAATAATCCGTACCACGCGGTGACCTCGTAGCCGGGCACGCCCGCCTCGCTCATTGTCGGATATTCAGGCGCGGAAGGCGAACGCTTTGCCGACGACACCGCAAGCCCGCGGAGTTTGTTGGCGCGCACATAAGCCAGGACCGACGGCAGGCTGGCAACCGACACCGACACTTCTCCGCTCATGAGCGCAACCACCGATGGGCCGCCGCCCTTGTACGGCACATGCGTCATGCTGATCTGCGCGCCGTGGCGAAACAGTTCGCCGGCCAGATGCGTAGGCGTGCCATTGCCAGCGGACGAATACGTAAGCTGATTCGGCGCACTTTTTGCGAACTGTATCAGTTCCCGTACCGACTTCACCGGCACGGACGGATGCACCGATAGCAATAACGGCTGCGTCGCCAACAATGTGACCGGCGCAAAATCACGCATGAGATCGTAGTTAAGCTTGGAATAAAGACCGGCGCTGATTGCGTTGGAGATTGTCGCCAGCAGCAGGGTATAGCCGTCGGGAGCCGATTTCGCCGCGAGCTCGACACCGATATTGGCACCGGCACCCGGCCTGTTATCCATGATGACCTGCTGCCTGAACACGTCGGACAATTTCTGGCTAACGACGCGGCCGATCGTGTCCGTACCACCGCCCGGCGGAAACGGAATGATCAGCCTGACTGGCTTGACCGGATATTGTGCATGGGCCGGGGAAATTACCGCAAGCCCATGAATTACCATGTAAATATAAAATGCAAATCGTGACATGAGCGGCGCTTGAGAAGAGTTTTCGATTCACGCACCTGCGCAAGCGCTGGAACGTCGAGCTATTTTACCTGCCTTCCATGACTACGATGGTTGCTTTTATGCCGGCCTCACCTTCATGTTAGTCACCTCGGATACCCGCATCCTTGATGACCTTCCCGAGTCTTGACGTTTCAGAACGCACGGTCGTCATCAGCTGCTCGGGCGAGCTGCCGACGACTTCCGCGCCCATGGCCAGAAATTTCTCCTTGACATCCGGCCTGCTCAAAACCCGCACGGTTTCCTGATGCAAACGGTTGACGATCGCGGCCGGCGTTCTGGCCGGTGCGAACATCGCATACATGGCGGACGATTCGTAGCCCGGCAAGGAGGCGGCAACGGCAGGCAGATCGGGAGCGAGCGCGGAGCGCTGGGCGCTGGTCACGGCCAGTGCCTTCAGCCTTCCGGTCTTGACGTGCGGTCCAGCCGCCGTAATCGTGGAAAACATAACCTGCACTTCACCCGCCATGAGGTCGTTCTGAGCGGCAGCGGCTCCCTTATACGGAACCCGCAAAATATTGACACCCGCCATGGACTTGAACAACTCGGCCGCCAGATGACTGGCCGAGCCTGTCGTATTGGTTGCGTAGTTCAGCGCCCCGGGCCGGCTGCGTGCGAGCGCAATAAATGCCGTCACTGTTTTTACCGGAACGGATGGGTGTAGCACCAGCAGATTGGGCGCACTCGCGGTGAGCGTTACCGGCGTGAAGTCCGCAAACGTATCGTAAGTCGTCGTTTGCAGGAGCGGTGTCAGCCACAGCGCGCTGCCGAGCACCAGCAGGGTATGGCCGTCGGGCGCCGCTTTAGCAACCACGTCCGACGCCAGCGTGCCATTGGCGCGGTTGTCCACCACCACCGGCTGGCCCAAGGGTCCGGCGATGCCCTGCGCAATCAATCGTGTAGCGAAATCAACACCGCCGCCAGCGGCGGCCGTGGTCAGACGCACGGGTTTGGTCGGAAATTCCTGGCCGTATGCGCCCAGGACCATGAATACAGATGCGGCGGCGACAATGCCAGACGCAGTGGTTCGTAGTCTCATGCGCAGGACACGCGTAATCAATGCCTGGACACTAGGAACCTGCAGGCACCGGAACCCGATGCACCTTCATCGCTATTGAAACCGAGCTGTAATAGCCCAACAGCGCCAGCACTTCAGCGATGCCATTGCGGCCCAACAGTGTTTCGGCGCGATTGAACACCTCGTCCGATCCAGCACCCGGTTCCATCGAAATTTTAGCGAGATCGAAAATCGCCTGCTCACGATCGTCGTGCAGCTCCGGCGCCCGGCCGGCGCGGATCGAGTCGAACACGCCGGGGCTGAAGCCAAGTGCCACACAGCGCTTTACGTGGGCAACCCAAACGTATTCGCCCTTCCAGTGGTTGGCAACGATGCAGATGATGAATTCGACTTCACGTTCGCTCAGGGAGCTCGCCTTGTTGAGGTAGGTCCCTACCGTTTCGAGCGCGGCGGCAAGCTTGGGGGCATGGATCCAGACCTTGTAAGGCGCCAGCAGCCGGCCGCGTCCAGCGACCAAGTCCTGGAACACTTTCGTTTGCTCTGCGGTCATCTCGCCCTGCGGAATTTCCTTGATGCGTATCGGTTCTGCCACGACAGTATCCTCTCAAAGTCTACGGCGCCAAACTCACGCCCGGCAGACGTAACTTTACTCCCATTCGCAATGACAAGGTTTCTTGGTGGAGTCGAGTATGATGACACGTTGATGGAACTTTTCGATCATGAACATATGCAAATTCGAAACCTCATGCCTGGCATAAATGAAAACGCCAGACGCCGCCGGCGTATCGTCAGACTCTCGGTCTTTGCCGGCGTGCTCGCGCTCGCCATGGCCGCGCTCGGACGCGTGAGCGCGGTGGACTGGCGCACGGCGAGCCACGAGCCTGTCGGTATCGCACCGGATGCGGCGCTCACGCCCGATGCCATCGTGCAGGTGTATTCCGCGCGCGCCTTTGGCTGGCGCGGATGGTTCGGCGTGCACACCTGGATCGCCGTCAAACCCGAGAACGCGCAGGCCTACACGGTCTACGAGGTCATAGGCTGGAAGCTGCGCGCAGCGGATACTGCCGTCGCCGTGCATCAGCGCGCACCGGACGCACGCTGGTACGGCAGCGAACCCGAGTTGATCGCCGATAGACGCGGCCCCGAAGCGAGTTTGCTCATACCCCGTATCGACGCCGCGGCCCGTGCATATCCATGGGCGAGTGAGTACACGATGTGGCCCGGGCCGAATTCCAATACGTTCACCGCCTGGGTCGCGCGTGCGGTGCCGGAACTCGGCGTGGACCTTCCGCCCACGGCCATAGGCAAGGACTATTCCGGCTCGCGCATGGTAGGTTCTGCACCCAGCGGACGAGGCTTGCAGCTATCGCTATTCGGTCTGGCCGCGCTGACCGCAAGCGGGGTTGAAGGACTGGAAGTCAATCTGCTGGGACTTACCTTTGGCATACAGCCGCTCGATCCGGCAATTAAGTTGCCTATCATCGGACGGATAGGTGCCTCTCGAGGTATGGATGCGCCCGCCACCACGATACCAAACGAACCAACGCGATGAACCTCAAAAAACCCAATTTACCGCCAAGATTCTTCTTAATAACCCCTTGAGGGGTATTAAGAAGAATCTTGGCGGTTCAACTGCCGTTCTTAAGATGCATGGATTACGACGCACGCTTTCGGGCGTAGGGAAGCTAAACTGCGAACATATCCATGAATTCAATCATGGTGGTCGCTTCGAGTGCTTTCTGGGACGAAAGCAGCGTGACTATCTCGCGCTGGCGTTTGGGCGCGAATCGGCGCGCGACATTCGTTTTGAATTTCTGCTCCAGCAACGGAATATCACGCTTGCGCCAGTGATAGTCGCCGATCGGGTATTCGACGGTGACCTTGCGTGTCGCCGTCCCATCCCTGAAAAATACCTGCACAGCGTTGGCATTGGAACGCGTGGCGGCATCATGGTGCCCGCACGTAAAAGCGGGGTTTTCCGCGACGCACATGCAGGCGCGCAAGGCATCGATCCGCGGATCGGCGGCAAAAGTGTCGCTATAACTTGTGGTGGTGATGCCACCGTGTATCAACGCGACCGCGACCACGTATTGCAGGCAGTGGTCGCGCGCCGCGTAATTTTCGAGCGGGCCGCTGACGTTCACGGTTCGCATGGCCAGCCCATGCGTGAAGATTTCAACGCGCTCTATCTCGTCCAGCCGGCGCGTTACCTGCAAATGCAGCACGACACCGCATTCGGCCGCGGACTGACAGTGGCGTTGCGTGGGAAATGCCAGTTTGAACTGCAGTCGTCTGACCACCTGATTCGCCAGGGGTTCGGCAATTCCGAATTGCTCCCCCTTGAACACGGTCGCCTGAAAACCCCACTTCGGAGTGCTCAGTGCCGTTGGATAGCCCATCTCTCCGGCAACGCTGAAACACGCCAGTTGCACGCCACGGCTCGCCGCGTCGGCTGCGGCCCACGACTTGCGCGGACCGGTGTGCGGCCATACGCGATACAGATTGAGCGCGTGCGGATCGAGAAAGGCATTGGATACGGCATTGACAATTTCGGCCTCGGTGCCGCCCAGCATTCTTGCCGCGATCGCCGCTGCCGCGATTTTCACGATCAGCGTGGAATCCAGCCCGATTTCAGGACGGTCGATCTTGTTGGCGCTCGACAACATGCCGTGAATCTCGTACGCCTTGATCAGGTAGGTCAGCACTTCCTTCATGGACAACGGTAGCAAGCCTTGCGCGGCACTGCGACGGCTCGCATAGTCGCACACTGCCAGTACCGTTCCGAGCGTATCGGCGGGACTGCCGCCCGTATACCAAACGGCGTTAAAGTCAAACCAGCGGATCAGGCAACTGATATCGAAAGCAGCTTTGACGGGATCGAGCTGAAATCCGGTGCCTGGCACACGCGCGCCGTTCGGCACCACCGTTCCCGGCACGACCGGACCGACATGCAGCGTGCTTTCCGCGGAGTCCAGCGCCTGCAGTGCGCACCCGAGCGCGTCCATCAAGCAATAGCGGGCCATCGTCATGGCCTCGCGGTCAAAGCGCAGATCGGCGGCGGTGTAACGCGCGATGACGCTTAAGATCCGGTCGGGCCGCACGCGCGCCCCTGATTTATTTTTCGGAGTCCGGGCGCTCAATCGAGGCGCACTCCGGCGGCGCGCAGAATCTTATCCCACTTGGTGATTTCCACCTTCAGAAATGCCGCCAGCGCTTCCGGCGTGCCGTGCAATGTGTCCGCGCCTATGCTGGCGAACCGTTCCTTGACGTCGGGCGCCTGCGCGATGTCCCGCAGTTGCGTATTGAGTTTCGCGACTATGTTTTTTGGCGTGCGGGCCGGCGCCAAGATCGCATTCCAGATGCTCATCTCGTAACCCGCCAACCCAGATTCCGCGACAGTCGGCATGTCGGGCAGCAACGCCGATCGCTGCGCGCTGGTGATCGCCAATGCACGTACGCGATTGGCTTTGACGTGCGGCAATACCGACGTGACGCTCGGAAACATGACCTGTATCTGGCCGCCGATCAGGTCAGTCGTGGCCTGCGCCACGCTCTTGTAGGGCACGTGCACAATTTCCAGGCCTGCCATGGTATTGAACAGGATGGCCGACAGATGTCCCGACGATGCGGCGCCGGCCGTCGCGTAGTTCAGTTTTTTCGGCTGTGATCTGGCGAGTGCGATCAATTCCTTGATGGATTTTGCAGGTACATTCAACGCCACCGCGACCAGCAATGGCGACGATGCGGTCAAACCGACCGGCTCAAAGTCCCTGAGCGTATCGTAAGGCAGCTTGCCATAAAGCGCAGGATTGGTGGCATGGCCGCTGGCAACGTAGAGCAGCGTATAGCCGTCGGGCAATGCTTTGGCGCACATGTCGGTGCCGACGATGCCATTGGCGCCCACCCGATTGTCCACGACCACCTGTTGGTCCAGCGATTCGGCAAGCTTCTGGGCATTTACCCGGGCGAGAATATCGCCGTTGCCTCCCGGCGCATACGGCACGATCAGTCGTATGGGTTTGCTCGGGTACGAAGATCCAGAATCCCTGGCAGCAGCATGAGCACACGTGCCGCCGCCATGTATCACCATGGCGGCGAACGCAATTGCGGCGATGGTACTGTGCCGCAGACTATCAGGTAACTTAGTCGACAATCGCACCGGACGCCTTCACGATCTTGACCCATTTGGCGATTTCGCTCTTGATGAACTGCCCGAACGCTTCCGGTGAATTGCCGACCAGGTCCACGCCCTGGCTCGACATACGTTCAATCATTTCCTTGTCACGCAGAATGCGTACCAGCTCGGTATTGATGTGCATGACAATATCGCGTGGTGTGCGCGCCGGCACGACCACGCCATACCACGCGCTGCTTTCATATCCCGGCACACCGGATTCGGCGATCGTCGGCATTTCCGGCAACATTGCAATGCGTTTGGCACTCGACACGCCGAGAGAACGCAAGCGCCCGGATTTGACATGAGGTACCGCTGTCAACGGGGTCGTAAACAGGGCCTGCACCTGGCCGCTGATCAGATCGGTGAGCGCGGGCCCGGCGCCGCCATAGGGCACGTGCACCAGATTGATATTCGCCATGCTCTTCATCAGCTCCATCGCGAGATGCGTGGAACCACCGTTTCCTGACGAGCCATAATTGAGCTTGCCGGGCTGGGTCTTTGCCAAGACCATGAACTCCTGCGTGGTGGCAGCCTTCACCGCGGGATTGATGACCAGCAGGAATGGGCTCGATGCCAGCTGCGTCACCGGACTGAAGTCCCTGACCGGATCGTAGCTGAGCTTCTTGTAGAGGCCCACCGCAATGACATTGGCGATGTTGAACTGGAATACCGTGTGTCCGTCCGGTGCCGCCTTGGCGGTTATTTCCGCGGCGACGTTGCCGCCCGCCCCGGGCCGATTATCGACCACTACCTGCGTGCCCCAACGCTCGGATAGTTTCTGGCCGATCACGCGCGCGATGATGTCATTGCCACCGCCGGGCGCGAACGGAACGATGAAACGCAACGGTTTAGACGGATAAGGCTGTGCCGCGCCGGCCATGGCGGAAGACAATAAAACTATTGTCAAAACAAACAATCGCATAACTTCTCGCATGGCTGACGCCCCTGTTGGAGAACTAAACTTTCAATGCCTCCGCCCACCATTCATAGTCTTTACCCTTGCCCAGTTCAACAGCCCTGATCCACGGGTAATCGCCAGCCTGTTTGAAGCCGTGTATCGGATGGCTGCCCGAGCGTAACGCCTCGAGGTAACCGAGTTCTTCCAGTCGCGCATTGCCTATATTGACTTCCGTCCCGAACAGGCTGATCAGCCAG
>CANJQI010000045.1 GCA_947476215.1 Betaproteobacteria bacterium | reverse complement strand
TGCTCGATGGTGGCGGCGACAGCGATCAACTGTACGGCGGCGCGGGAAACGACACTTATCGGTTCGGTCGGGGATATGGTTTTGACCAAATCCTGGATTTTGATTCGACGCCGGGGAACATTGATACGCTTGAATTGGCGGGCGATGTCCTTCCGGAGGCTGTAACACTCGGCAAGTACTTCCAGAGCCTGCGCGTATCGATTAACGATACCGGCGAGTCGATGTTGATCGGCGGATGGTTCGCGAGTGCCGCGCAACAGGTGGAGCGCATCAAGTTTGCGGATGGCACGATCTGGAACGCTGAATATATTGCGAGCTTGTTGCCGTTGCTGCCGCCCGGGAATGGCGACGATCTTGTCGATGGCACTGCCGCCGATGATCTGTTGGACGGGCTGGGGGGGAATGACCAGATTTTAGGCCGGGATGGCAACGATGCGCTGATAGGCGATGCCGGCGCCGATTATCTCGATGGCGGTTTCGGCGATGACAGCCTGGATGGCGGGATTGGTAATGACACCCTGAATGGCCAGGGTGGCAGCGATACCTATCTGTTCGGTCGTGGATCCGGGCAGGATACGATCTTCGAATTAGGAGGCGGTTTCGACACGGATACTATCCGGCTCGGCATCAGCATAGCGCCCGCCGACATTACGCTGACGCGCGATTATCATCATCTCTATCTGAGCATCAACGGCAGCGCCGACCAGCTCACAGTGGTCAATTGGGTTGATCTGCCGGATGCTTTGATCGAGCAGCTTGAATTCAGCGACGGCACCCTCTGGAGTGCCGCTGCTGTGTTCGTCCATTCGACGTTGGTCGAGCCTGCTGGAAGCACGTTCTACGGAACCGACGTTGCTGAAATTCTCTCGGATGGTGACGGTTCAGATCTGATCTACGCGCTTGCCGGGGACGATAAAGTCACCGCTGGTTTTGGAGGCGACTTCATCGATGGCGGCGCCGGTAATGATGTGCTTACCGGCGGCGCGGGTGACGATACGCTGAACGGCGGTGCATTTTCGTACGGGCCGGACATGGACGATGCCGACGTTCTCATTGGAGGTTCGGGCGATGACACTTATTTGTGGCAGAGTGATGCACGCAACGACACGATCGTCGAGGATGACGTAACGGCCGGAAATATCGATACGGTGGAGACCGATGCCTTGCCGTCGGACATCTTGCTTTCCCGTTCGGGCGATGATCTGCTCCTGAGCAGAAGTGACTATGGTTCACAGCTGACCGTGCAAAACTGGTTTCTCGACGACGCCCATAAGGTCGAGCAGATCAGATTCGGGAATGGCATTACGTGGGATGTGGGCACGATACTGGGAGTATTCACCACTATCTCGGATGGCGCCGATTTCATAGCCGGTGGACCTGGCGATGATTTGTTCGATGCACTGGGAGGCAATGATCAGGTCTTCGGCAGTGGCGGTAATGATACGCTGCGTGGCGGATCTGGCAGCGATATGCTCTCCGGCGATGCGGGTAACGACACGCTGGATGGTGGCGACGAGTTCGACCATGTGCTGGGTGGCGCGGGCAATGACCATCTCGCCGGCGGCGCGGGTGACGACTTCCTGGATGGCGACAGTGGAGACGACCTGCTCGATGGCAGCTCCGGATCGGATCAGCTTTGGGGAGGGGGCGGTAACGATACCTATCTGTTCGGATCCGGAAGCGGAGAAGATACGATTTATGAGGCGGACGGTACACCTGGCAATCTAGATACGCTATTCGTTGGCGCATTAGCAGCGGATGTGACGCTGACCCGCGACATCTACAGCCTTTATCTGACTATCAACGGCTCTGGTGACCGGATGCAGGTGGCAAACTGGTTCGGAGGGGCGAGTTACCAGATCGAACGAACGATTTTTAGTGATGGCACGGAGTGGAGTCCCGCAGCGCTGGATGGCATTGTCACTGTGACCCTTGCCTCGAGTGGGAACGATGCCATTTACGGCACATCATCGGGTGACACCATAAACGGGCGTGGCGGTAACGATGTCGTATATGGCCTCGACGGGAATGATGTCATTGAGGGCGAAGACGGTAGCGACCAGCTCTATGGTGGCGCAGGAAACGACCGCCTCGACGGAGGTTTAGGTAGCGACTTGTTGGAGGGGAGCACGGGAGACGATATTTACGTCTTCGGCAGAGGCGCGGGCACGGATACGATAATCGATTTTGACATGTCGCCCGGGAACAAAGACGCGGTGCAAATCTCGGGTGACATCGCACCTTCCGAACTGACGGTGAATCGTAATTACCATGATCTTGTGCTGTCGATAACCGGTGCCGACGATACGTTGACATTGCGTAACTGGTTTGACGATCCGGCTTATCAGGTCGAGGAAGTGCGCTTCGCGGGTGGCACGGTGTGGGATGTCAGTTACTTATTGGACACGGTTTCAGCAGCCACGGATGGCGCGGATTTTCTCGTCGGCGCCAGCGGCGATGACTCAATCGACGGTCGCGGTGGAAGCGATACCCTCGACGGGCGGGATGGCGACGACGATCTGGACGGTGGACCGGGCAGTGACACGCTGTATGGTGGCGCGGGTAACGACACGCTGGATGGCGGCGCTGGCGACGATGTATTGAGCGGCGAGTCTGGCGCCGATGTCATACGTTTCGGCGTCGGCTCCGGACACGACCGGGTGGCGGACGACTATTCCGCCTATGTGATCAGAATCGGACCGGGAATCGCGCCCACCGGGCTGCGCATATTAGACGAATCCGGCGGGGGAATTTCTCTCAACGTGGCCGGTTACGGCGATCGTCTGGACCTGTCGGGCTGGACCTACAGCAACAACGGAATCACCGCAGTGGAGTTTGGCGACGGCACGATCTGGAATTCCGAAACGTTGAAAAGTCATGCCCTGGAACGCACTAGTGCGGGAAACGACCGGGTGCACGGAACGCCGTTCAATGACGTGATTGATGGCGGCGATGGATCGGATGTTATCGAAGGTGGTGAGGGTAACGATACTCTGTTCGGCGGACCGGGTAACGATTATCTGGAAGGCGGTTCCGGCGACGACGTGATTGATACGGGATTGGGGAGTGTCAATACGGTCTTCGGCGGTGACGGGAACGATTTGATCATCATTTCGTCGGAAAGCAATTCGCATTCCACGATAGACGGTGGGACAGGCGACGATGTCTATCAAATCCCGTTTGAGGCCGGAACCGTGACGCTCACCGATGCCGAAGGGGTAGACCGGGTTATTTTTGGGGACGGCGTTGATCCCGCGAGCTTGATTGTGAAAACCGTGCGCAATGCCAATGGCTATAGGATGAACATCGACTATAGCGGAAGTTGGGTTAATGCGTTTAGCAGCAATTACCTCAGCTTGACCGGGAAACTGTCTGATGAGATCGAAAGCTTTGAATTCTCAAACGGAACTATGCTGTCTATGTACGACTTGTGGAGCATGTTTCCAACAAGCTTCGAAGGCAGTGAATTTGATGATGCGATCATAGGCACGCAGGGACCGGATATTGCGAACGGTGGAGAGAGCAACGATGTCATATTTGGACACGGAGGGCGCGACAACCTCACGGGAAACGAAGGCGACGATGAAATCCATGGCGGATCGCAGGACGACATCATCGATGGATCGGAAGGGTCTGATCTACTCTTTGGTGACGACGGCAATGACAGATTGATCTCGGGGATTGGTGTCGGGATCGATGTTCTCGAAGGCGGAGCCGGCGATGACACGTTGTTGGGCACTGGCGCGCATTATCCTACTGGAAACCCGGGAAGTTACGCAGTGCTGCGCGGCGGAACCGGAAATGACGATCTTCGTGCGGAGGGAAGTAATGATGTGCTGGAAGGCGGTTCTGGTGACGACTATTTGAGCGGTGGATTCGGTAAAGACCGCTATATTTTCGGATATGGGTACGGGCATGACGTCCTGATCGACCTGGACGATGAGCCCGGTTTGTTGGTCCCCCACGTTACGAATATTATTGAAATGGCGCCAGGCGTGCTTTCGGCTGACGTGATTCTCGGTGGCAGTCGCCCGTTTCCGAATTCTGCAATAACGTTATTGCTGGGATTGCGAGGTGGCAACGAACTCCTGGAAATTCCAGGTTGGTTCTCGGAGCGATCCGACTTGCCTAAGCTTGCCAATTCCACGCTTTCCGTCAATGCAGTCCATTTTGCCAATGGCGAAGTCTGGGATGAAACTGAATTGGCCTACCGTTTTTCCATTGCAAATCACCATGGAACCGAGGGTGACGACGAGCTCATCGGCCTGTCAGGAAATGATGTGCTCTCCGGCGGAGACGGCGATGATGATCTGGAGGGTAACGGAGGCGATGATCTGCTTTTCGGAGGAAACGGGAGCGATGTTGTCTTAGGAGGCGGTGGTGTTGACTCGCTACGAGGCGGGAAAAGCAACGACACATTGAAGGGGGGCGAAGGCGATGATGTGCTTGACGGCGGAGCCGGAGACGACACGCTGGTCGGCGGCCGGGGGCATGACATCTATCTGTTTTGCCGTGGTTCAGGCAAGGACTTCGTGGACGAGAACGATATCGAAACTTCGTCGGATAGCCGTGCCGTGGACAGCGATAGCGTCATGTTTGGACCGGATGTCTCGCCCGATGACCTTGACGTGCATCGTAATGACGGTTCCTTCGCTTTAACTATTGGTATTAAGGGCAGCGGCGACACGATTACCTTCGACGCATGGTACTGGTCGCTAAAGCGAACAACGATAAATCAATTCTCTTTTTCGACGGGCGCCGTGTTGGACGCCACGCAGATAGAAGCGCGGGCGACAGAGGAAGTGCTTCATTCAAGCGATCATTGGTCAGGCACGTCATTTGATGACGTTTTGCATGGCGGTACGACCAGCGAAAGCTTGCTGGGTCGTGGCGGAAACGATCTCATGTCAGGCAACGGCGGTGACGACGCATTAAACGGAGGCGACGGTAACGACCTCATCGACGGTGGCGCGGGTAATGACGGGATAAACGGGGGCGAAGGTGACGACACCATTATCGGTGGAGGTGGCGCGGACACTCTGGAGGGAGGGTTAGGCGTCAATACGTTTGAGTTTGGACGCGGCGATGGGCATGACTATATAAGCAGCGCGGGGCGCGCCACCATACGGATGGGGTCGGATATCCGGCCCGCGGATGTTTCTATCAGCCGGCCTGGGGCCCAGCGAGAAATCGATCTTACTCTGACGGACACGGAAGATCACATCACTTTGTTTGTATTGACCAGGGACGGAAATGACCTGGATGTGGTTTTTGAGGACGGAACCCGTTGGGATCTGGACTATCTGCGTTTACAGGCAGGTGATCTGGTTACGGCAGCCGGAGTCGCCCGATTTGGCAGCTCTCACGATGATGTGATCACGGGTGGAATCGTCGTTCCTGTGAGCGTTTACGCAAACGGGGGGGATGATTTTATTACGGGAAGTATAGGCGACGATCACATTTTTGGCGGCAGCGGCAATGATACCGTTGCCGCCGATGCGGGTAGGGATCTGATATTTGGCGATGAAGGCGCGGATTACCTTTATGGAGGGGATGGTGACGATCAAATTTACGCGGGTCCCGGCGATGATGTGATTGATGGAGGTTCTGGAGACGACTTGCTGTGGGACCAGGATGGCAATGACACTTATCTGTTTGGCCATGGGTACGGCCATGACGTTGTGGAAAGGCCTATCTCTCAAAGCGAACTCCTTCCGCGCGTTGAGACTGTGCGCTTCCGGGCGGGGGTGCGACCTACGGATGTCACTGTCACCACGGAAGCAGGTTTCATTGTTCTCTTGTTGTCCGGCGGGGATGACCGAATTGCTTTGAACGCGAACAACAGCGTTGATCGATTGCTGCGTGCTGAATTCTCGGATGGTACTGTCTGGGATTTAAGTCCTTATGCCGACCATCGAGTCGCAGGCACTGCTGACAACGACATACTGAGCGCGGCCGGCAGTTCGTTTCGGGATGTCTCGTTGGATGGCCTAGGCGGTAACGATATCCTGACAGGAGCCTCCGGCCGGGATACGTTGGCGGGAGGAGCCGGTGACGATACCCTGGACGGTGGCGATGGCATGGATACCTATTTGTTCGCGCCCGGATTGGGGCATGACGTATTTAAGGAATTGCAAAGCAACAGCAGGATCCTCTTTGCGGAGGGCATTAGTCCAGACGACGTGTCATTTCAGCCTATCGTCAATCTCGTGTTCAAAAGCTACGCGAGCGGAGATATCAAGGTAAGCGTTGGCGATGCCGGAGACGAAATACTCATCAAGAGTGGACTTTCAAGCCTTGGGGGAATGTCACCATCGGCAGGATTTACCGAAATACATTTTAGCGATGGTACGGTGTGGGGGCCGAGTCAGATTGATGAGCACTTTAATAAGGAGGGAACTTCGGATCTGGACTTCCTGTCCGGGACATCCAGTGACGATGTGCTGGATGGTCTGGATGGCGATGATTTCTTGTTTGGTCGTGGCGGTAACGATACTTTATTCGGCGGGCTGGGTAACGACAAAGTCGCGGGTGATGAAGGTGACGACTTCCTGCACGGCGGGGATGGTCAAGATTTTATTTACGGCGGAGCGGGTAACGACCACCTGACTGGAGGCAGGGGCAGCGATCATCTACACGGCGGGCCGGGAGACGACCAATATAGGTTTGATATTGGTTTCGGCAGTGACGTGATATTTGAAGGGAGCGCGCGTTTTAATTTTTCTCCATCGCTGCGTGAATCAGAGTCGATCGCAAACGGATACGACACGGTCGTGTTTGGCGCAGGGATCACGCCAGGCAATGTTGTGGTGAGGGCGGATGCGCTGAATGCGGATGCGCCCAATCTTTATTTGTCGATTGCCGGAACCGGCGACACTATTACGCTCCATAACTGGTTTTCAGTTTATTACAAGGATATGGAAGGCGATGTGGTCGAGGAGGTGCGATTTGTCGATGGCACGATTTGGGATGCGGCTGAGTTAATGATCAAGGCATTGCCCGCCACCGCTGGCGACGACGTGTATTACGGTACGAATGTCGCTGACAGTTTTGACGGAAGAAGCGGCGATGACGTGATTTTTGGAGGCAAAGGGAACGACCGGTTGGCCGGCGGGCCGGGGCAAGATCATCTTTACGGCGGTAAGGGATCCGACGCCTACCATTTTGAAGTCGGAGACGGGGTCGATTTTATTGTCGAACTGCCCGACTACACAGATGCCGACACCATCGAATTTGGAACTGGAATTACGTCACGATCGTTATCGCTGGACGTCGGGTCCCTGATGATACGGATGGGAAATAATGGAGATGCGATTCACATAGAGCATTTCGATCCACAAGATGTCTACGGTTCGGAATCTATCGAACTGTTCCGGTTTGCGGATGGCGGTCAATTGACCTACGCAGAGCTGCTTGAGCGCGGGTTTGATATTACGGGGTCAAATGAGAACGATGTTTTGACCGGTACGAACACGAGTGACCGTTTGAGCGGACTTTCCGGAAATGACGAACTCAATGGTGGCGCCGGCGATGATAGTCTCGCGGGTGGTATGGGTAGCGACCGTTACCGGTTTGGGCGTGGCTTTGGGCGCGACATCGTGATCGAGAGTAACGCGCCGGCGGGCGACCACGACAGTGTGGTCTTGTCGGACGACGTATCTGTGGCGGACCTTGACGTTCACCGCGTCATGGACGACATGGTGCTTTCGATTCGTGGCACCGATGACACGCTGACCATGGTGAACTGGTTCAAATCTTTCGATTCCCGAATAGAACTGGTTAGCTTCGGCGACGGGACAAGATGGAACACTGACTTCATCGACAGCCTGGTGGAATCTGTGCCGGTAAACCACGCTCCGCTCGTTACGCATGCCATATCGGATCAGGGGGCGCAGGAAGATACGCCGTTCGCATTTGCAGTTCCTCACGACAACTTCCACGACCCGGATGGAGATGCGCTCGAATATGCTGCTCTGCAGTCGGACGGGACGCCACTGCCGTTCTGGCTCAATTTTGACGCCGCCGCTCTGACATTTACCGGGACCCCTGGTAATGATGACGTGGGGGGCACGATAGTCAGTGTGGTCGCAACGGATGCCTCGGGTGCGTTCGCATCCACTTCATTTGCGCTATTCGTGACAAATACCAACGATGCGCCGACGCTGGCACATGGGATTGCAGATCAATCCGCGAATGAGGATATGGCATTCAGCTTCGGTGTGCCCAACGATACTTTCGCGGATGCAGATATTGGTGAGATTTTGAGCTCTACCGCGATGCGCGAAGACGGCTCCGCTCTCCCGGCATGGATGAGCTTTGATGGGCGGTCTGGGATGTTTACTGGCACGCCTTTGAACGACGATGTCGGCGTGCTGGGATTGAGGGTCGTCGTCTCGGATACTGGCCATGCCATCGCGGAGGACGTGTTTAGTTTGTTGATACTTAATGCTAACGATGCACCAGAGGCAAGAAACGATGGTGTCATACTTTCCGAAAATGCGACGTCGTATAATCTCGTCCCGTTGCTCCTGGCAAATGATACGGATGTCGATCTGGGGGATACGCTCACGATTACTGCTGTGATTATTTCAGGCGCATTGGGAACGGTGGCATTCGATCCAAGTGCACAATTCCTTTCGTATTCAGCCAGCGGCGCAGCGTTGGACGCGTTAGCCGCGGAGATGACGGCGGTCGAAACCATAACCTACACCATAGCCGATGCTGCGGGTGCAAGCGCGACGGGTGTCGTCACGATAACCGTCATGGGCGTTAACGATGCGCCAGTTCTGGCAAATGTTCTTGCCGATCGGACGGCAACCCAGTTCACCGCATTCAGCTATACGGTACCCGCCGGTACATTCACGGATGTAGACACGGGTGACGTATTGACGTACACGGCGACGCTGGCGAGTGGTGCGGCGTTGCCCGCCTGGATCGCTTTTAATCCGTCGACACGGACGTTCAGTGGTGCCCCAGTTGATCCCGGCATAACTGCACTCAGGGTTATAGCGACCGATTCCGGAAATCTGCGCGCTATCGGCGAATTTAATCTGTCGGTTGCGAGAAGCACGGTCGGAGCAACACTGGTAGGCACTTCCGGGGGCGACAAGCTGATTGGTGGAGAGGGGGACGATACGCTCGATGGTCGCGGTAACGCCGACTGGCTCGTGGGAAACAGTGGTAACGACACATTTCAGTATTTTCCGGACAGAGTCTGGGCGGGATTTGTCGCGCGCAATGATGGCAGTCCGGGTAATCCGGGCACCGGCAAGTCCACGTCGATATCCGGCAAGAACCGTTCATACGATGTCTTCGAAGGTGGTGCGGGCATGGATGTCATCGTGGCCACGGCGGGTAATGACGTCTTGTTTCTCGATGATAGTTACACGGCGACTTATGGCGGCGTGCGTGTGCCAAGAATATCGGGTATTGAGCGTATCGATGCCGGTGGCGGTAACGACGTTGTTGATCTGACCAGCGGCACCTATGCCTACGGCAATATCACGTTGGACGGTGGCGATGGCAATGATGTGCTGTGGACGTCGGCGGGGGATGACGCGCTGCTAGGTGGTTCCGGAAACGACGATTTATATGGCGGTGCGGGACGCGATGTCGTCATGGGTGGCAGCGGCAACGATACGCTTGATGGCTCGCGGGGCAATGACCTCATTGAAGGCGATGATGGCAACGACTTGCTCACCGACCGTTACGGCAATAATCTGCTCTATGCCATGAACGGGAATGACTCGCTCGCCGGCGGTTCCGGCAATGAACTGTTCATGGGTGGAAAGGGCAACGATACGATAGATACGGGCGTGGGTTCTGACGTCATTGCGTTTAATCGCGGTGACGATCAGGATACCGTCGTGGCGAGTCCTGGCCAGGACAACACAGTTTCCCTGGGCGGCGGTATACGTTACAGCGACATGCTGCTGAGCAAGCAGGGCAATAGCCTGGTTCTGGAGACGGGCGCGAACGAAAGCATCACGTTCAAGGACTGGTACTCCGGCACGGGCAATCGCAGCGTATTCGATCTGCAGGTTATCGCTGAAGCCATGAGTGATTTCGCGCCGGGTGGAGCCGACCCGCTACGTGATAACAAAGTGGAGCACTTCGATTTCCGGAAAATTGTGCAAAAGTTCGATCAGACGCGTGCTGCGTCGCAAGGAAATGCCGTTCGCTGGGCGATGATGAATGCGCTGCTGGATGCGCATCTTGCCGGCAGCGACGGTGAGGCCCTGGGAGGCGATCTTGCGTATCGATATGGATTGAACGCAAGCTTGTCCGGCATAGGGGCTAACGCCGCGCAAGACGTGCTCGCGAGTCCGCAGTTTGGTATGGCGGCGCAGGCGCTGCGCCCGCTGTCCGGGTTGCAGGACGGAATCCTGAAATTGGGTTAGTTACGCTGGCATTGCCTGAATTCGAACAACGAGTGCAGGCAGAGGTTACGCTCGCGCAAAAACCGGATCAGAAATGGTGCTCGTGGAAGAAAGCAAACCGCTACTTCGGTCCCGTCACTGGTATGACCGGCACAACGTTTTCGGCCGTGTTCACACGAACATCGAATTGTGCTGTTCCGCTGGCCTTGCCTGCGCACTTCGCAAATGTAATGTCGTCGGTCAAGATGCCGCTACCCGGGTATTCCAGTTTCCACGTTGTGCTGGTGGCGGAGGCCGGAGTGATGGTCGGTGCAAAGGCTGTTGAAGTGGGTTTCGGACAGGCTATATTGAGCGTTATATTGATCATCGCAATGCGATCGTTTGCGCTTGAGATGGGATTCAGCGACACGGTGTAGGCCCATGTTTGTGCTGTTACGCTGGGTTTCACAACGACAGTCGACGGTGCACTTCCTGGGGAATTGAGCGACACGGGGACTGGCGCACTTGTAACCGGGGGTGGCAGGACTGACACGGTTCCGGTTCCCGTCGCAAAGATGGCCTTGAACGGCCAGGACCGGCCATTACTGGCTACACTGGTTATTGTTGCGTTGCAATTCTCCGCTACGGAGTCGACGTTAGGTGTGAACGTCGCTGTTGCGGTGCCGTCGGTGACTGTTGCAGAAGCCGGTGTTATCGTGCCGCAACCGGATACCGCGAACGTTACAATGCCGGAAAATGGCTCGGTTGACGATGTGACCGTAGCCTTGATCGCCGATGGCGTAGGCGAGGATACTGACCCCGGAGCGGCAACCAGCCAGACCGCATAGGTTCCCGGGGGCGGTGAGCAGCCGGCAAGTAGTATCGTTCCGAGTATGCCCGTACACATTGCCGGAAATAATTTCCGCATAGCCGCTCCAGATAGGTGGTGTTGCGCGCCAAGGAAGTTGAAGTGGCGCGGCGCAGTATGTGTCCCCGGTGGGCTCAGGTCAAGGCAAGTTATGTTCCGGGGGCTATGTTCAGGTATTTGACATCGTGGGGCTTAAACCTACTGCACCGTCGGTGGCTCCTCGTGATCATCATTGACCGATGCGATCGCGACAGCCAGATTCTCAAGTCCGTCCGCAACCCAACCTGCCTGGTCTTCACTGAGTGCTTCGGTTTCAAGCAACTCCATTGCGTCGTCTAGCGGCAGCGAGCCGAATTTTCGCTCGTAGTGCCCAATCTGGATCGCAAGCATCCGTGCCGCCTGCGCCAGTGCTTCTTTCGAAGCCTCGCCTATCATCTTGTCCGTGAGCTTCATGATTTCAGCCAGGCGGCCATATGGTGTGAGATCCAGCATGTTGAGGTTCCTATGAGATTTGATGGAAATGGCGCCTTGAGACGCCGTCACCACTTTAACCGCCCTCATGGGTGGATGTCCACGAGGTACAAACTGGTCCTACGCGCTAACGAGGCGGGTTCGCAATGCCTTTTTTGCCAGCAATCGTCGCGTCGTTCGGTCCTATAGAAACGAATGTGGTCATTTGGGGTGATGCATCCGTGGCTGATCGGTCAGCCGTTTCGCATCGGCTGCCTGGATGCCGCGCTCGGCCATATCCTGCGTCACCCCGGCGTATGGTGCGCGGGCGGCGCGGAAATCATCGACTGCTACAAGCGGATTAGTTGATTCCGGGTCACTCTGCGCGAATGCCTGCATCCTTGATGATCTTGCCCATTCTGACCATTTCGGATTTTCTCAATGCGGCGAGTGCTGCCGGGGTGCTGCCTATGGGTTCGACCGAGGTATTGAGCAGCTTGTCCTTGATTTCGGGCTTGTTGATGGCGCGTACTATTTCGCGCTGCAGTTTGTTGATGATCTCGTCCGGCGTCCGCGCCGGTGCGAACACGCCATAGATGGTCTCCAGTTCATAGCCCGGCAAGGTTGCCGCGACCGTGGGCAGTTCGGGGAAGATGGCCGAGGGCTTGGCGCCGGTGACCGCCAAACCACGCAGTCGCCCGGACTTCAGGTGCGGCACTACTGAACCGGCGGACACAAAATACAGATGCACCTGGCCGGCGATGAGTTCAGTCACCGCCGTGCCTCCGCTCTTGTAAGGAATACGCACCATGTTGACGCTGGAGGTGACCATGAAGAGTTCCGCCGCGAGGTGGGCGCCGCCGCCCTGGGATGTGATCGCGTAGTTGAGTGCGCCCGGACGTGCTTTGGCATAGGCGATCAGTTCTTTGACGGATTTCACCGGCAGCGATGGCGTCACCGTCAGTATGTTTGGGGAGCTGACCGCCAGTGTTACGGGGGCGAAGTCCTTGACCGGGTCATAGGGAACCTTGTCCTGCAGAAACGGCAGCAGCCACAGGATGCCGGTGGCGAGCAGCAAGGTGTAACCATCGGGCGCGGCTTTGTGTACGATATCTCCGGGTATGACACCGCTCGCCCGGTTGTCGACGACGATCTGCTGATTGAGATTTTCCGTCAGACCCTGTGCGATCATGCGCGAGGCAAAATCGGTGCCGCCACCGGCGCCGGACGTCACGATGCGGATCGGTTTGGTGGGGAAAGCCTGCGACTGGCCTTTGGTAGCGGACTGCGACCATACCGTGCCCGTTTGGGCAGCCAACAATGCCGCCGAGATTACCCATACCGTGATTCGTGCGCGCAACATACTTCCTCCGGAATTCACTGATGCGATAGCTGCTTAGGCGTTCTATACTGCTGTGCAATTATACTATCCGGGCTGTTCCGTCGACGGTTGAACAACCGCCCGGAACGCTGACGCAAACCGCTTGACAGAGAAAAGGAAACTGCAACGTGAGTAAACCATCGGCATACGCCGCAAACAAAGCGATAGACAGTGTGCAGGCGCGACTGACCGATTATGCAATCCAATTGCGCTATGAAGACCTTGCGCCGCACGCAATACGAGCGGCGAGGATGTGTTTGATCGATACCTTGGGAGCGTTGATCTGTGGATTTTTTGGTGAACCGTGCAGGATAGCCCGCGATCTCGCGGCGCAGATGCCGGATGATGCAGGCGTGTCTGTCATCGGCACGCGCATGAAATGTACGCCGGACATGGCGGCCTTTGTCAATGCCACCACGGCGCGATTTGCAGAATTGACGGATATTTATCATTGGCCGGGAAGCTCGGTCGCTCACCCCAGCGATATCCTGACCCCGGTGCTCGCAGCGGCCGAGCACGCGCACGCCAGCGGCCGCGATCTCATCACCAGCATCGTGCTGGCTTATGAAGTTTGTCTGCAGGTGGCATGTGCGTTCCGTAATGATGGTTTCGACAATACCAATTTCGGACTGCTGGGCACCGCGGCAGGCGCGGGCAAGGTATTGGGATTGAGCGCCGATCAGTTGGCGCATTGCCTGTCGATGGCGGTCGTGCCCAACAACATACTGAAGCAGGCGCGGCGCGGACAGAAAACCATGTTCAAGGCGGTGGCGTCGGGGCAGGCAGCGCGCGCCGGCGTGTTCGCGGCACTGCTGGCGCGCGCCGGCATGGAAGGACCGCATCTGCCGTTTGAAGGCAAGGCGGGATGGATCGCTCACGTCGCTGGCGGCCGGTTTACGCTGGGCGCGCTCGGCGGTGGCGACGTGCCTTACAAGATCCTGGGGACTCGAATCAAGAATCGTCCCGCCGCCGGACCGTCAATTGCCAGCATATTGGCGGCGGAGAAGCTGGCGCCGCTCAATATGGATGACATTCACGAAATCATCGTCGAAGTCCACAAGCTCGCGAAATCGAACACTGCGCCCGGCGAGCGGCCGTGGCCGCTGGGGTCGCGCGAGGATGCCGACCACAGCACGCCGTATCTGGTCGCGGCGACGTTGCGTGACGGCTCGGTAACGCTGAGCACGTTCGATGACGCACATCTGTCGAATCCGGAACTGCGCGCGCTGACGCAGAAGGTCGAGATTGTGGTCAACGACGACTTTACGCGCGCTTACGAAAGCGTGCCGCAGGAGCATCATTCCAGGGTTACGGTCGTGACCAACAGCGGTGAGCGGCTGGTGGCGGCGGCAGGTGGCGATGCCGACGATCTGTCGGCGCCCAGAACCGAGAAGCAGATCGAGGAAAAATTCCGCTCGCTTACCGAGGATTACCTGGGCGCGAAGCAGGTAAGCCGGATACTGGAACGTCTATGGAGTCTGGACGATATCGCGGATGTGGGCGTGATAGCGCCCATGTTTACGTTGGCGTAATTGCTAGTTGACGCGTAGATTGGCTGACTTGATGATCTTGCTGACGGCATCCATGTCGGCCTTGACCATCGCCGCCCATTGCTCAACGCTGCTCGGCGAAGGTTCGACGCCTACGCTCAGGAGTTTTTCCCTGGCTTCGGCGCGGCTGAGGTAACGCACGATTTCCTGATTAAGCCGGTTGATGATGTCGGCGGGCGTCTTTGCCGGTGCGAACAGACCGAACAGTGTGTTGGCATCGTAACCGGGCAGGCCGGTGGCGGCCACGGTCGGCAAATCGGGCAGCAGCGCGGACGGTTTGGGACTGGTCACGCCCAGCGGCCTTAGTTTTCCGGCCTTGATGTGCGGCGTTATCGAGCCCGCGGTTGCAAACATGATCTGCACCTGACCGCCGATCAACGCGGTAATTCCCGGCCCGGCATTCTTGTACGGGATGCGCATCATGTTCACGCCTGCCATGCTCTTGAACTTTTCGGCGGCAATGTGCGACGCCGAACCCGTGGTGCCGGTGGCGTAGTTAAGTTCACCGGGCCGTGATTTTGCAAGCGCGATCAAATCCTTGACGGATTTCACGGGCAGCGACGGATGTATGACGAGTATATTGGGCGTGCTGACGGCCAGTGCGATCGGCAGAAAATCCCTGACCTGATCAAAAGACAGCTCGGGCTGGAACAGCGGCGATAACCACATGCTCGCCGACAGTAATATCGTATAACCATCCGGCGGCGCCTTGGCCACGGTTTCCACCACGATGACGCCGGCGCGATTGTCGACGATCACCGGTTGACCCAAGGGGCCGGTGAGGCCCTGCGCGAGCAGACGCGAAGTCAGGTCGCTGCCGCCGCCGGGCTCCGAGGTGACGATGCGTATGGTTTTGGCGGGATAGGCCTGGCCCGAGGCTGTTGCAATCGACAGTATCGTCGCGGCCGACATGACGAGTCCGACTATTGATCTCACCTTCATCATTTTTCTCTCCAGATTCCCAACGTTCTTTTCATGGGTTGCCGAGTTTACGCCAGTTAGCGATGACGCGAATATTCGACGGCGGCGGGTCATCCAGCTTGACATCGTTGTTGCCGGCCCATTAACCTCGGGGCTTATCGTGCTTTCCAAATATTAAGACACGCTCGCATCAAGCTATCGTCGTCCCGGCGGACGCCGGGACCCGGAAACACTGATGGGAACCTCGATGGCCTTTCTGGATTCCGGTTTTCACCGGAATGACAGGCGAATGTCATGAGCTTTGGAGAGATAAATGAAATTCAGGAGAATACATGAAACTCTGGTTCCAAAGCCTTATACGGCCCATCGATCACAACAACGTCAAAGTCGCGACGCTGGAGGAGACGCCATTCGGTGGACTATTGCGGAAGTTGCTCAATGGCTGTGCGAGCCCGGGCACGGAAATACATATAGAAGGATTGTCGAATTCCTCGGGCATGGGCGTGCATTACCGTTTTCTCGAATACAACGACACCAAGGAAATCATCTATAACGCGATACGGGCCGAGAAAGAAGGTTACGACGCATTTCTGGTCGGCAATATCAGCGACGCCGGTCTGCGCGAGGCGCGCGAGATGGTCAACATTCCTGTGCTGGGCGCGTGCGAGTCGACACTGCATTTTGCGTGCATGATGGGCGCGACCTTCGGCCTGATCACGATCAGCGAAAAGTGGACGCCGCGGCTGATCGAAAACGTCGAACGCTGCGGATTGTCCAGCCGTCTGGTCGGCTGCGAAGCGCTCGACACCTCGCCGCTCGAACTCAAGAAAGCGGTGCACGACCTGACATTGCGCGAGGCGATCATGGCCGACATCATGGCCGCATCCAGACGTTTGCTTAAACGCGGCGCGGAAGTCATCGTGCCGGCGGGCGGCGATGTCGTCGTATTCCTTGCCGACGCCAACATTTATCAGTTGGAAGGCGCGCCTATATTGGTCAGCCATGCGGCATTAATAAAAATGGCCGAAGCCGCGGTGCGGTTAAAAGAGATCACCGGTGTGTTTACCAGCAAGCATCTGCAATATGCGCCGCCGACCGGCGATTTTCTCAAGCGCGTGCGCGACTTTTACGGACCTGACGTCTATCCGGGTGCTGAATAACTTATATAAAACAAATGGTTGTGATATAGGTGGGCTCAGTTACGCGGTTTTGCACCACCGACGGAAAGGCACGCCGCGTCGGCGGGCGCTTCTGCTATAGACTGATTTCGCGCCCGATGCCTTGGGCTTTCGCCAGCTCGTAAGTTTTCGCCGCAATCGCGACCTGCGTGGACGCGAGTCCGTGTGAACCGAACAGGATATTGGCGCTTTTCAGATCCGGCACGGGCACGCGTCCGGCTACGATATCGCCAAGTTCCGCAACGCGGTTCCAGGTGACCAGGCCGTGACCGACAGCCCACATCAGGTTGCCGCTTTCGATACGCGACTGCGCCCTGTCATCGGTGATGATGAGATGGGCGCGTTCGAATACCTTGCCGTCGATTTCACGCTTGTACCAATGATTGGCGCCGGCCGCCACTACCAAACCCGGTCGTGTCAGCCATTCGCCAAACAGGATAGGCGCAGCCGACGTGCTGGCGGTGATGACGATATCCGCATCGCGCGGCACCTCTTCGGGGCTGCTCACGGGTGAGACTTCAACGCCCAGACGACTGGACATCAGCCGGCAAAATGTCTCGCGATTTTTTGCGGTCCGCGTATAAACGCGGATACGCTTGATCGCACGTACCGCGCAGACCGCTTCAAGCTGACCCTCGGCGATGGTGCCGCCGCCGTATATGCCGACCGTGCTGGCGTCCTGCGGCGTCAAATATTTGGCGGCCACGCCGGTGACGGCGCCGGTGCGCATTTTGCCGATTGCTCCGGCCTGGACGATAGCGAGGAGTTCTCCGCTATTCATGTCGTGCAGATAGGTGTGGCCGTACCCTGTGCTGCCTTTCTTGACGCCGTGGCCGCGTCCGAAGTTGGCCCACAGCTTGTAGCCCGCGAGCCCTTCGGCATGCAGCGCCGCCGGTCCGAACTGCATGAAGCCGTTTTTGAATGACATGCGCACGCGCGGCGGATTTTCCGCGGTACGTTCTCCGGCCATGCGAAAGGTCTTTTCCATGACGGGGATGGCGTCCTTGACCGACATCGCCAGCCGGCTCACGTCCTGTTCGGTGATCAATATCGTCATGTCAGTTCTACCGCGGAATCAGCAACGCGGCGATATCGGCGACATTCTCTAGCGTATCAACCTTCTGGACCTTGTCCTCGAGTTCATCGACCTGTGCGTCTTTAAGCGCAAGCTTCGCGTTGCTGCGGAACTTGATGCGCAATTCTTCGTCGGTGAGCGCATTGGTGTGAGCGCCGCGCGGCACCAGCACGCGCCGAGTCAGCATGCGGCCGTCGGTCAGATACACGTCGACGAACGGTTGTTCGCTGCCGGTGACCTGTGCATCGATTACGACATTGACGCGGCGCGCCAGCGCGAGTATCTCTGGCCGGCGCAATTGCTCGGGCGTGTACTGGTCGAGCATGGCGCCCCCCGTGGCGAGTGACACCGATACGCTGTAGGGCAGGCTGAACTGCGCATCGAGCATGGTCTTCACGGCCTGCTTGCCGAGTTGCTTGACGTGGGTCGGCGTGCCACGAATCACGATGCGATCGACGTTCTCGGGACGTATGCCATCTTCGCGGCGCATTTGCAATATGGCATCTATGCTGCCGTGATTGCCGCGACACGCGGCATACGGCTTGAATCCGACGATGCGCAGTTTGAAATCAGAGCTGAGGTTTTCTATGGATCTGGCCGGCACCGCTTTCTCCCCGACGTAAGTCGGAAAAAAGCCGCCCCAGTCCGTTTCGAAGATACTGGTCGGCCCGGTGACGTTGCTGGCCGCGAGGTAGGCGGCGGTCACGCCGGACAACGCCGCCAGTCCCGGATGCACGCGCTTGCTCATTGCGCCGTCGGGTATGAAGGCCCAGGTGCCGCCGGCATTGCTGCCTGCATAGCCCAACGCCCATTGCATTTTCTCCGCGTCCAGCCCGAGCAGATAACCTGCGGTAACCGCCGCGCCGAATCCGCCGCACACACTGGTCGAATGCCAGCCTTTGTCCTTGAGCGGTTTGTTGCCGCCGCAGCCTTCCAGCGTGCGGCGTGCGATGTCGTAGCCGACCGTTATCGCTGTCAGCAGGTCGCGTCCGCTCGCGGCGACCCGTGCGCCTGTTCCGAGTGCCGTCGGAATAATAACGGAGCCCGAATGCAGGCAGCCCTCGAAGTCGTCCATCTCGCGCGAGTGCATCGCCGCACCGTTGGCGAGTGCGGCCTGCGGCAGCGGAGCGCGGCTTGAGGTGCCCCACAGCAGCGTGTCACCTCCACCGCCGCCCGCCGCCAGCATGGCGGAGCGTATCTGCAGCACGTCTTCGGTGGTCGAGCCGGCAAGACCGCATCCCAGTCCGTCGAGCAACACCAGCTTGGCCTTGTCGCGCACGTCCTGCGGCAGGTCGTCATATTTGAGGTTGGCTGCGAACTGCGCCATCTTTCCGCTGATGGTATCGGGGTAGGCCGGAGGGCGGCGCTGGTTGTTTGAATTTGTCATTGGGATTTTTCTTTGTCGAAATTATTGATTAATCCAACATTCGTTACATACCGTTGTCATTCCGGTGAAAACCGGAATCCAGAAAGTTTTTTCACGATTTTCTGTGGTGACCCTGGGTCCCGGCGTGCGCCGGGACGACAGCACTTGAAGGCAGGACTGTAATGAATTATGCAATTGTTAACTGGTAGGTACTTGGGCATGGTTACGCTGACTTTTGTCGCTGCCAATCTACTGTTTTCCCCAGCGATAGACTAAATTCTTCGCCTCGCCTCGCCTCGCCTCGCCTCGCCTTGCAACTTTGCTCCGTCTTCCTGCGAGCGTGATCCTGGCTCTTGAGCGGCGAGTGGGTCGCGATAGTCGACCTTGGCGGTCTTGGTCCAATACAGCAACTTCTCCCTATTACCTTCGCTCAGTTGAAGGATCGCCAATTTTACGCGATTGACTTCGCGCGCGTGGGCTTCGGTGCCGTATTCGTCGAGCACAGGTAGAAATTCCTCGAGCTTGCTTTCGCCGAACTTTATATAACAATGATTTTCCGTCATGTTACCGCAATCCTCACGGCCGTTAAATTTTCTCGAAAAGCGGACACCATCGATAGGCGCTGTTGCCATGCCGATTCAGATGACTACTCCGACAGTTTATTTCCAGCGCCCCATGTCAAACGCAAACTCTTCGCGTTCACGTTGCCACACCGCGTAGTCCCACGTTACGGTCAATATCCACGTCTGAGTCGGTGATGCCGGTTCGGCGTAGCTGAATGCATCGGGGCGCAGCACCGCCCGCCGTCTGGATCGCGCGCCGAGGCGTACCCTATCAATCCGCGCCCCGATTCGCGTGTGCTGCGTGCGAGCGCGTGGCAGGCGGCGTAGGCGGATGGATGCGTCCAGCGATTGGCATCGCGGGCGTAAGAAGGTGGCGGGGTGGGCCGTTGAGTGCGAGATTTTCGCTGTTTAGCCATGCGCGCGACTGCGTTTCGTTGGAACCGGTTAGCGCGTCGAGCGAACGCAACAGACGCACGAACAACGCCGCCATTTCCCATGATTTCTGTTCTGGAGCGAGTGCGTGATTGCCGTGGGGGTGCGATTCAAAGTGATGTGACCGAAGTTCCTAGCCCGGATGTAACGAAGTGGAATCCGGGGGCCGTGCCCGGTCTGGGACGATGACCCCGGAGTACGCTGCGCTTCCTCCGTGCTACCCGTGCTAAGCGAGCGATTCGAAGTGGTCCGATTGAGTCATTCCACACATCACTTTGAATCGCACCCCAGTGCTGGTTCAAAGTTGCCGGGCTGTCCCCGGCAACTTTGAATTTGAAATGATCATTGGCGACAGCTATGAAATAGCGACCGGGCGGCGCAAGGCGCTGCGCTTTTCCGGCCTACGAACCCTACCGAATGGGAACGGATGGAGTTGCAGGGGCGCAAATGGACATCGCGAAAAGCTTTCTGGATTCCGGTTTTCACCGGAAGGACAGCCTATGTCATGAAATTAGGACGATTAATTCTCGCCCGCCACACGCTTCGGAACCAAACGCCCAGGCAGCAGACAGCCCTTCCGCGCACGATGCACGATGTGCTTCTGCAGTTGTTCGCCGCTCACACGCACGTTCTTGTCCTTGCCCGAGCGTGACTTGCCGCTGACGGTAACCGCTTTGGCGTTGCCGAATCCGACCGCGCACATTTTTTCGCCGTCATCGAGTCCCATCAGCGTAATGCCGCGTCCGCGCGCCAGTTCCTTGAGTTCCGATGCTTCGAACAGCAGCATGCGTCCGTGTTCCGAGAGGGTTACCGCCATCTCCGGTTTGTCCGGCACCAGCGAGGGGCGCAGGACTTCGACGTCGTCTTCTATCGTCATGAAGGTTTTGCCGGCACGCATGCGTGTCAGCAGTTCCTCGGATTTGACGATGAAGCCATAGCCGGCGGAGTTCGCGACCAGATAACTGCGCCCGGGTTGCGCGTCGACGACGTGTGCGAGACGCGCGCCGGGGGCGAGTTCCACCAGCGAACTCAGTGGCACGCCGTCGCCCTTGCCGCCGGGCACGTCGGTGGCTTGCACGCTGAATGCGCGGCCGGTGGTATCTATCATCGCAATATTGTGTATCGAACGGGTTTCAAAGATCGCGTATGGCGCATCTCCCGTCTTGTAGGTGATGCCGGACAGATCAAGCGCATGTCCCTGGCGCGAGCGGACCCAGCCATTCTTGGAGACGATGACAGTCAGCGGCTCATCGATAATCGGGCGCTCGTACGTGGTGCGGCCGGCTTCCTCGATCACGGTACGGCGATCGTCGCCGAACTGTTTCGCATCGTCACGGATTTCCTTGGTGACGAGCTTCTTCATTTCGGTGTCGCTGTCGAGCAGTTCGTTCAAGCCCTTGCGCTCGATCCGGAGTTCCTTCAACTCGTTCTGTATCTTGATGCCTTCGAGACGCGCGAGCTGGCGCAGGCGGATTTCGAGTATGTCTTCGGCCTGTATTTCGGTCAGGTTGAAGCGTTTCATCAACTCCGGCTTGGGTTCGTCCGATTCACGTATCGTCTTGATGACCTTGTCGATATTGAGGAAGACGATGTTGCGGCCGTCAAGAATATGGATGCGCTTGTCGACCTGCGACAGCCGGAATGTGGTGCGCCGCGTGACCGTGGCAATGCGGAACTGCACCCACTCACTGAGTATGTCGTGTATGTTCTTGCGGCCGGGCCTTCCATCTATGCCGAGTACCACGAGGTTGACCGAGAAGTTTTCCTCAAGGCTGGTATGCGCCAGCATGAGGCGCATGAATTCTTCCGGGTCCTGGCGCGATGAGCGCGGCTCAAGGACGAGCCGCACTTTGCATTTCTTGTCCGACTCGTCGTTAACTTTTTCGAGCGACCCCAGCATCAACTGTTTCAGGTTGGACTGCGTGGCGGTGACCTTGCCGTTCTTGTCCTTTGTTTTGGGGTTGGTCAGCTCTTCGATTTCGGACATCACGCGATGCGCGGAAGTAGTCGGTGGCAGTTCGTAGACAATAATCTGCCATTGACCACGCGCGAGATTTTCGATTTTCCAGCGGCAACGCGCACGCAGCGAGCCGCGGCCGCTGGTGTAAGCGTCGATGATCGCCTGGCGCGGACTGATGATCTGGCCACCGCCGGGAAAATCAGGGCCGCGTACCATCTCCATGACGGATTCAACGCTGGTCTTGGGATGGCGTATGAGATGGACCGCTGCTTCGGCGACCTCGCGCATGTTGTGCGGAGGCAGTTCACAGGCCATGCCGACGGCCACCCCGGAGGCGCCGTTGAGCAGCAGCATGGGCAGGCGTGCCGGCAGCAGGTCCGGTTCCTTCAGGCGGCCATCATAATTGGCCGTGAAATCAACGGTGTCCTGATCGATTTCGGACAGCAGCAGATCGGCGATCGGCGTCAGCCGCGCTTCCGTATACCGGTACGCCGCCGCCGAATCTCCATCCTGCGTGCCAAAGTTGCCTTGTCCATCAATGAGCGGATAGCGCAGCGAAAAATCCTGCGCCATGCGCACCAGTGCATCGTAAGTCGACGCGTCGCCGTGCGGGTGGTATTTGCCCAACACCTCGCCAACGATGCGTGCGGACTTGGTGTGTTGCACGCCGGCACGCAGTCCCAGTTCGTGCATCGCGTACAAGATGCGCCGTTGCACCGGCTTCTGGCCGTCCTCGACATTCGGAATGGCACGACCGCGCACCACGCTCATGGCATAGGTCAGGTAGCTGCGTTCCGCGAACGTCGCCATGTCTATAGTGTCTTCGCCGCCACCCGACACTGTCGCCGGAGGTGTGACATTGCCGTTGCCGGCGCCTCCGCTCGCGGGCGTATCGGCAAACAGGTCCATCGTGGTGTCTTCCGCGATGGCGGTTTTTGCACTTGTCTTCTTGTTCGTCATACGTCAGCCTCGACCTGATCGCCTTTTTCTTCCATCCACGTGCAGCGCGCTTCGGCTTCGCGTTTGGACATCAGCATATTGAAGATTGCCAGCGTGGCATCGCGGTCCTCGATGCGTACCTGCAGCAGGCGCCGCGTGTCCGGGCACAGCGTGGTTTCCCAAAGCTGATCGGGATTCATCTCACCCAGGCCTTTGAATCGTTGAATCTTGATGGAGTCAGTCTTGATGCCGTCGTCGCGCGCGCGGTCGAAGATGGATTTGCGTTCTTCCTCGTCGAGCGCGTACAGCTTTTTCGCCGGACGCTTGCCCTGCGCGGGAATGTCGATCTTGTAGAGCGGTGGGCTCGCGACATAGATATGGCCGCGCTCGATCAGCGCCGGGAAATGCCGGTAGAAAAGCGTAAGCAGCAGCACCGAAATGTGCGCGCCATCGACATCGGCGTCGGTCATCGACGCGATCTTGCCATAGCGCAGTCCCGATAGGTCGGGTTCGCTGCCGGCCGCATGAGGATCGACGCCGATCGCCACCGCGATATCGTGTATCTCCGCATTCGAAAACAGCACTTCACGCTTGACTTCCCACGAATTGAGCGCCTTGCCGCGCATTTTGTATATCGCCTGAAAACGCTTGTCGCGCGCCTGTTTCGCGGAGCCGCCGGCCGAATCCCCTTCAACGAGAAAGAGCTCGTTTTCCTTGATGTTGGTGGCTTCGCAGTCAGTCAGTTTCTCGGGCAGCATGACCACGCTCGAGGACTTCTTGCGTTCGACTTTTTGCACCGAGCGCGAACGTTCCACCGCCTGGCTTATAACGACTTCCGCGATTTTGCGGCCCCATTCGACGTGTTTACTCAGCCACAGTTCGAACGGGTCGCGTACCATGCTGGCGACCAGCTTGAAAGCGTCGCGGTTGGACAGTTTTTCCTTGGTTTGTCCGTGAAACTGCGGTTCGAGTACTTTCGCGGACAGGAAGTAAACAGTCTTCGACCACACGTCATCCGCCATCAGCTTGATGCCGCGCGGCATCATGTTGTGATGCTCGGCAAACGACTTTACCGCTTCGAAAATGCCGTCGCGCAAGCCCGATTCGTGCGTGCCGCCGGCGGGCGTCGGGATCAGATTTGCGTAAGATTCGCCGAACCCCTTGACTTCATCAACCAGCGCAAACGCCCAGCCTGCGCCTTCGCCGACGGCATAGCCGTTGGCTTCCTTGACGTAGTTTTCGCCGTCGAAGATCGCACCGACCGGTTGCGCGTCAGCCAGCAGTTCGGTCAGATAACCTTTCATGCCTTCGGGGTAGCTCCAGGTGCGCGAGGTTGTTTCCTTGGGGCCCTCAATATTGAGCGTGACCTGCACACCGGGCAGCAACACTGCCTTGGAGCGGACGATGCGCTCCAGATCCGACAATGACACTTTGGGTGAGTCAAAATACTTTTTGTTGGGCCAGATGCGCAGCGAGGTGCCCGACTCCCGGGGCGGGCAGGGGCGCAGTTTCTTGAGTTTTTCCGCCACCACGCCATCGGCGAAAACGATGCGGTGTACTGCCCCTTCGCGTTTGACCTCGACTTCGAGGCGTTCCGACAACGCATTGGTAACGGAAACGCCAACGCCGTGCAGGCCGCCCGAGAACTTGTAGGCGGCATCAGCCGCGGTTTTCGAAAACTTGGCACCAGCATGCAATTCGGTAAACACCAGTTGCACCGTGGGAATTTTTTCTTCGGGGTGCATGCCGACGGGTATGCCGCGGCCATTGTCCGTGACGGTCACGGATCCGTCGCGGTGCAGGGTTACATCGATGCGGTCCGCGTGGCCTCCAAAAGCTTCGTCCGCTGCGTTGTCTATGCCTTCCTGAATAATGTGGGTCGGATCACCGGTGCGTGTATACATGCCCGGCAACCGCTGCACGGGTTCTATGCCGCGCAGTTTCTGGACCGAACTTTCATCGTATTTCTTCTCTGCCATGCTTCTTGTTGCCTCGTTATGGGGGAGCGATTCCGGCCGATTGTACCGCGTGCGGCGCAAAAGTGGCCACTGTCGTACTTGATGTCGATCGAGCGTGCGTCGCCACGTTTACAAATCTTTTGAGATCGGTAATGATGGCCGCACATATTTCTCCGGTATATTTTTATGCATTTGCTCCGTTGTGGTTTGGTTGAGACATTGCTATTCATGGTCTTGTGGGCAATCGGCGCGGCCTCCGCCATTGCGCAAACCTATCCCGTGAAGCCAATCCGAATCTTGACCGCAGGCGTAGGTGGTGGCAACGATCTGACGGCGCGCCTGCTCGCACAGGCGATGTCCAGTCCCTTGGGGCAGCAGGTCGTGGTGGAAAATCGTGCCGCCGGTGTCACGTTGGGGGATGCGGTCGCCCGATCCGCGCCCGATGGTTACACGCTGCTCTTGTACAGCGGCAGCATGTGGATTTCACCGCTGCTTCAGGATGCGCCGTACGATCCGGTCAGAGACTTTGCGCCGATTTCCATGCTGACCAAGGCGCCCAATGTGCTGGTCGTCCATCCTTCATTGCCGGTCAAGACGGTGGCGGAGCTTATTTCCTTGGCGAAGGCCAGACCGGGCGATCTCAATTACTCGTCAGGTTCCACGGGTGGTTCGTCACATATCGGTGGAGAACTATTTAAAGCCATGGCTGGAATCAACGTTGTGCGCATTGCTTATAAGGGCGGCGCGCAGGAGATCGCAGAACTTCTGTCCGGGCAAGTGCAGATGACTTTTGGCAGCGGTACATCCATGTCGGCGCATATTCAGGCCGGCAAACTGCGCGCACTGGCGGTGAGCAGTCCGCAACCCTCCATCATGTTTCCAGGCTTGCCGGCCGTCGCGGCATCTTTGCCTGGCTACGAATCCGAGCAGCTCATCGGTTTTTTTGCGCCGGCGAAAACGCCAGGCCCTGTGGTCAGTAGGCTACATCAGGAAATCGTGAAAGCGCTCGAAAGGACCGATGTCAGGGAACGATTGCTGAAAAGCGGTCTGGAGCCGGTCGGGAGTTCGCCCGAGCAGCTGGCGAATTCCATCAAAGCGGAAATAGCCAGACTCGACAAAGTGGTGAGGAATATCGGCATCAAGCAGGCAAGATCAGGAGGAGGGCCTTGATGTCTAAAAAGATAATCATATTCAAGGCATTAGCGTGTTGCATTGCTTACTCCACTGCATGGGCGCAGCCCGCCGATAACTTCCCGGTGAAACCCATAAGAATCATTATTCCGTTTCCGCCCGGCGGCGGCACTGACATTATCGGGCGTGCGGTTGCGGCGAAGTTGCAGGAGGCGTGGGGGCAGCCGGTGCTGGTTGACAATCAGGCGGGTGCCAACGGCACCATAGGATTGACCATGGGCATGAAGGCAGCGCCCGACGGCTATACGCTGACCTTTATTTCGACCGGCACTTCGATCAATCCGCATATTTATCCGAATCTGACCTACAACCTGCTGCGCGATTTCATGCCGCTGACGCAGCTTTCGACGCAACCTTATTTGCTGGTCGTGCATCCGTCTCTGCCGGTCAAAAGTGTCAAGGAACTGATCGCGTTGGCAAAAGCCCAGCCCGGCATGCTCAACTATGGATCTTCAGGCTTGGGCGGCACCAGTCATCTCGCATGCGTTATGTTGGAATCCATCTCAGGCACGCGCATGACGCACGTGCCGTACAAGGGTAGCAACCCGGCCCTGCAGGATTTGCTCGCGGGCAACATACAAGTGCTTTTCTCCACGCTGCTGCAGTCGCAGGCTTTCGTGAGGACCGGCCGGCTGCGCGCAATTGCGATCAGCAGCAAGACCCGTTCGCCGACGACGCCGGAACTGCCGACGGTGTCCGAGGCGGGTGCGCCCGGATTCGAAGTTGCTGGATGGTTTGGGCTGGCATTGCCGGCGCGCACGCCGCAACCTATTCTGGCGCGATTGCACCGTGAAATAGCGCGCATCATGCATCTGCCGGACATCGGTCAGAAACTGGCGGCGGATGGTTCGCAGGCGGTGGGGAGTACGCCCGAGGATTTTACGGCGCTGATCAAAGTTGAAATCGCAAAGTGGGGCAAAATCGTCAAGGAAGCGCGCATCAAGATTGAGTAGCGGCTGGACTGAGTCTGCAGAATCATTCGTCGCGAATACCAGCTTTGCGGATAACTTCGCCCCATCTTGTGATTTCGGAATTGATCGTGGCCGTAAATTGCTCGGGCGTGCTGCCAGCTGTTTCGACGCCTAACGCCTGGAAACGCTCTTTCACGTCAGCAAGCGCCATCACCTTCAGAAATTCCTGATTCAAGCGCCGGATCACGGCGTCGGGCGTCCTGCTCGGAGCAAGCAGGCCCGCCAGCGCCAACGATTCGTAACCGGGCAGGCCCGTTGCCGCGATCGTAGGCAAGTCCGGAAACTGCGGGGAAGGCGCGGGACTGGTAATGCCCAGCGCCCGCAGTCGTTGCGATTTCACGTGAGGCACCGCCACCGTGGTGATCACAAATGCGAGTTGTATGTGACCGGCAAGCAGATCGTTGAGCGCGCCTGCACCGCCCTTGTACGGAACACGCACGATGTTGACGCCGGCCATGAACTTGAACAATTCCGCTGCCAGGTGGGTCGAGGTACCGACCGCCGGTGAGCCGTCGTTCAGTTGGCCGGGTCTGGCCTTGGCCAGCGCTATCAATTCGCGCACCGACTCGACTGGCAGCGACGGATGCACGGTCAGCACGCTAGGTGCGGAGCTTGCCATGGTAATCGGCGCGAAGTCGCGCAGCGTGTCGTAGGGAACGCTGCTGCGCATCAGCGGCAGCAGCCACAGGCTGTTGCCATAGAACAGCAGCGTATATCCATCGGCCGGTGCGCGCGATACCACTTCGCCCGCGACAACCGCGCTTGCCCGGTTGTCCACGATCACCGGCTGCCCAAGCGGTCCGGTCACCCCCTGCGCCAGTATGCGCGCCACCAGATCGTTGCCGCTGCCGGCATTCGAGGTCACGATGCGTATCGGCTTAGCCGGGTAGCTCTGCCCGCACGCCACCCCCGTGGCGGCAGTCAGCAACCCAAACAGCATCATTCTGCTCAGAACATTCGGCATGAGCGTCCCCCTTTCAGCGTTTTCCCGTAGCTCCCTGTGCTGCCTGCGGGCGTTATTAGACGAGACGTTATTGTTGCACAACCGCCGTGCCACCGCTGCCGTTTGCCGGTCTAGCGGAGTAACGCTACGCTTGGAGCATTTCTGACACGCTGACATGTTGCGGACCAGTTGAAGTCAGCGACGTGCGCTGGAGGCTACGCGCAGCGACAGTCATGATTTCCGCGGGATTGGCCAAAGAACGAAGCACTATACGGCGATTCTTCGCGGGAATTGAGCGACACCTTCAAGTTTTCTATACATCGTTCCGTTAATGGAGATGGACATGGCATGAAAATCGGGGGGGGATATGCGCAGGTCGTTCTTGAACTGGTTGCAACTAAAGTCGCTCAAATTGCTGACTCTGAGGGTGTTTCCCACGCTGATCTCGCATTGGGCGCTGTCCCGTCTGGTCCGACGAACCTGCTGCTGGACGCCTCTGATCAACCGCTAAGCCGCACGCGCGTTTGCCGCGCATAGGCAACATTTCCGCCGACTTCGGCGGAAGCGCTCATAGTTTTTAGCGAAACTCCCGGGTATTCTGTTTGCTTGCCGCGAACTGCCGTGCCGACCGTATCATGGCGATTTTCGAGGAGGATATTCCGATGCCCGATCTCACCATGCTGTCCCCGTTGCCGACCTAACTCGACGAGCGCATCGGCGGAACAGGTCTCGCGGCGCGGCCTGCCAGTCTGGCCGGCAAGAGACCGGGCCTGCTGACTAACTGGCGCCCCTCCGCCGTCGAAATTTTGCAGGGCGTGGGCGCGGCGTCGGGCAAACGCTTCGAGCTTGATGCCGTGGTCATGATAAAGCCGATGCGCGATGTGCCCATTTCGAAGGGCAAGGTGATAGAGGCCATGCGTCAAATTCTGGACGAAATCACGTGTCGCATAGACGTCGCGGTTATTGCCACCGGCGATTGAGGGTCTTGCACGACGTGGTGTGGCCACGTTAGCGCAGCGCTCGAAAGCCGCGGCATACCGGCCGTGATGATTACCACCGACACGTTTAACGCATTCATTATTTTCTATTTTGATGCTTCTGTGCGAGTGCAATGAAACTCGAAGAACAATTCGAGTGGAGGAGAAATGGATAACAAGGCACGCGAGAGATACGTAGCAGAAAATCCTACCCCTATGCCGATAGAGGACTACTTGTCGGTAGTCCCGTTTGACGGACAAATTACGTACGGCGAAATGGGGGTCTGCGCATTGGTAGTGGCTTTGGTTATTTATGCGGTGATGAAAGGTAAGTATAAATTGAGGTCAGTCGGTAGGGAAATCGTGTCTATTCAGACTCTATGAAAATGTCGATTTCACAGAGGGAACGGGGTTTTACTCAAAATTTCGAACGAAAATATGTTTCCCTATGAACATGAATGCCAAATTCATTTGGCGACATGAATTTTCAGGCCTTCTCATAGAGTCTGAATAGACACGTCCGGCCAAGCAAATCGATCGAATCTCGTTAAAGGTGGGTTAACGTTGCCGAGCGGTAACCCGACAGTCAGCTACCTTTCTGCCGAGCGTCTTTCATCGCCGCAACCAGTTCCTGGTGCAGCGCGGTGTACTCCTGCGACAGCTTGTGCCGACGATCAAGATGGATCATCGGTGTAGCCTGCTGGTGCGATTCCTTGATTCTGACCGAGGCCGACAGCAGTGTGTTCAACACCGGCAGACCTTCGTTGCGTAGTTCCTGTACGATCCGTTGCGGCAGGTTGGCGCGCGGCTGGAACTGATTGACGATGATGCCTTCGACACGCAACGCAGCGTTGTGGTCTGCACGTATTTCTGCGACGTTTTCGAGCAGCGCATAAAGCGCGCGGCGCGCGAAATCGTCGCAATCAAACGGGATCAGGCAGGTGTCAGCGGCGATCAGCGCGGAGCGTGTGTAAAAATGCAGCGCGGGCGGCGTATCGATCCATATCTCATCGTAACCTTCAAGCGCGTCGAGTGTCTCTCTCAGTTTGTATATCTTGTAGCGCGCCTCGAGCTTGCCCTGTAGCTCTTCAAGCCCGCCATCAGCGGGCAGCACGGAAAGATTTTTGAAGCGCGTAGCCGTGATGAAGTCTTCCACGGGCTTGGGCCACAGTTTGAAACTTAGCATCTGCTCGAAAAAAGCGCTGCCGGTATTTTGCAGGCCATCAGTGCCGTCGCCCAGCAGGTAGCGCGTGGAATTGCCCTGCGGATCAAGATCGATCACCAGCGTGCGCCATCCTTTCGCGGCCGCTACCGCAGCGAGGTTGCAGGTGATGGTGCTCTTGCCCACGCCGCCTTTCTGATTGAATACCACGCGTTTCACGCTGCACCTCGGAGCAAATTGAATTGTGATCGAAACGGAGCGCCACGATCCATACACCCCGTTTCAGCAGACATGAATTTAGCAGAAATTCACAGGGCCGGTCTTGATAAAAAGCGCCTCACTCACTTTTAATCGAGATTATCCATTAGCCGAGATTTTCCATTAGACCGTTATCCAGACGGATAAAGTGACTCAAAATGAGCGGGCAAATCGAACTTTTTTGCGGCATCCCACAGGCCTTGCATCCATGAGCGCTGCTGCATCGCGATAGCGAGGTTTAAGATTGGTTTGCGACTTTCAGTGGTGATGTGGGCCGGTTTGGCTTATAAATTGCTTAGCGTTTGCAGGGTGTGTTGGATCGTGCTTGATGACAGTTTCACAGTGCTGGTTTTGAGTAGCACCTGACGCAACAAGCTCATCAGGTTGTACGCCAACATCACTGTATTGAGCGGCGCTTCGGTCGCCCAAAAATCCTTCATATTGAAACTGTCGGCGGCCAAATCGTATTTGAGTTCTTTGATTCGGTTCTCGCAGTCCGCGCGGCCGCGCTACAGGCGCCAGACAGATTCGGCAGGTAACGCCAAATCAGCGACCAGCGCGCTAAATCGCCACTTGCCGATCACCGGATCATCGGCAAACAGATTCAGCATCTTGCGCCCACACGCGGGTGACGCAGCCGTGTGCGGACGAGATGGGTATTTCCAGAAGCGCGGTAGCGCGTCATTTCATCAAAGATAGCGTGCAGGCGCTGGCCAAAATGATGGCTCGTGATTTCACCAATACTGATCTGGTGGCGATCTATGTGGACGGCATCATCATTGCCCGGCATCACCTGATCGCTGCTGTCGGTGTTGATGCCACGGGAGCCAAGAACGTGCTGGGGTTGGTTTCTGGTTCCAGCGAGAACGCCCGGGTGGTCTAAGACCTTCTCACGAGCTTGGCCGAGCGCGGCGTGGATATGAACGTCGCCCGACCGTGGGTGATCGATGGATCGAAAGCCCTGCGCTCTGCCATTGATCAGATGTGCGGGGATGCCGCCCGCGGGCAGCGCTGCCGGATTCACATGATACGCAATGTTGCCGAGCGCCTGCTCAAGTCCAAAGCGGCGCAAACTCGCTGGGTAATCACCCAATCGCTCAAAGGGGACGCCGATGTCGGCATCCAGAAACTCAAAGCGCACGCCAAACATCTGAAGACGCAGCATCCGGATGCCGCTGCCAGCCTGCTTGAAGGATTGGAGGAGTTGTTCACAATCAACCGACTTGGTGTGACCGGAGAGCTGGCGCGCTGCCTGGCCACCACCAATGTGATCGAATCGCCGAACTCTGTGGTCCGACGTGTGAGTCGCCGAGTTACAAACTACCGCGATGTCGTCATGGCCATGCGTTGGGCAGCGGCGGGTTTCCTGGAAGCAGAAAAGGCGTTTCGCAGACTCCGGGGGCATAAAAACATTCCGGCGCTCATCCACGCTCTTCGGCCTACGCCTGCTATAATTCGCGATCAAAAAAAGGCGCAGAATCATTTCTGCCACCCGCTCTAACCTTCAACTGCCAACGGGACACCGCCATAACACATGGTGGCAAAGAGCCCCAAAAAAGGGTCTGAATTACACTCGAAAACGACTCCAAGCCCCCAAAAAATTGGATCTAAACCGGAAAAGATGTAAAATTTGGTGAAAGTGGAATATCTGGTGATTCAGAGGCGAATCGCCGGTTTTAAACAGCATTTATAGAAGTGCCCTAAACAGTTCAGCGTTTTAGACTATTTGCGATGCGACAACATCAATCGATTCTTGAGTTCAAACATGGACGCTATTTCAAGGTAGCGCTTCTGTTGTGCGTGGCGGCGATCGGCGTTTATTGTTGGCACGAGCCGCCTGCGGCATATCTAAAGCCATATGGTGGAACCTGGCTGGGTTACACGCTGGGAACCATCGGCGCGGTGCTTATTCTCTGGCTCATGCTTCTCGGCTTGCGCAAACGCAGCTATCAGTCCAGTCTCGGCAGCGTGCAAGGGTGGACCTCGGCGCACGTCTATCTGGGCACC